>NZ_JACSOF010000046.1:0-41864 GCF_014349205.1 Photobacterium sp. BZF1 | reverse complement strand
CCCCCTATATAGATGACAAACCCGTCAATAATGGGCGACAAAAATTTCACCTAATCAACCTCTTGCCAGATTGTTTTGTTCTATGCTTGGAATTACGCAAAGTTAACGGAAAGTTAAAAAAATTTAAGAAAGGGTGAAAGTTATTTCTAACTCGCCCTTTCTTATGTACCGAGAGCACCATTGAGGTGCCAGTTAACCAGAAAGGAAACGTTGCAGTTTCCTGCAACAGTCAGCGTATTTAAGAGGAATGAACATGAAAAAGACTACCAACATCGCACTCGCCACTGCCGTAACTGGCTTACTTGCCCTAGCCGGCACCGCCATGACTACTACAGCAGCGGTTGCCGCCGAAGAGAAAGAGAAGTGCTACGGCGTCGTGAAAGCCGGTAAGAATGACTGTGCAACCAAAACCAGTTCTTGTGCCGGTACCTCAAAAACCGATGGCCAGAAAGATGCCTTCGTGATGGTTCCTAAAGGTTTGTGTGATCGCCTAGCCGGCGGCTCAACCAGCTCATCATAACCCTAGACCACCTACCAACTTGATAACACTAGAATGAAGGAATCATTATGAAAAAGTCTAACCTAGCTGTTGCTACCGCGGTTTCAGGCCTACTTGCCCTTGCGGGTACCGCATTAACCCCATCTGTTGCTGTCGCAGCAGAAAAAGAGAAGTGCTACGGTGTGGTCAAAGCCGGTAAAAACGACTGTGCAACCAAAACCAGCTCGTGTGCCGGTACCTCGAAAACCGATGGTCAGAAAGATGCTTTCGTCATGGTGCCTAAAGGCCTTTGTGATCGCCTGGTCGGTAGTGCTAAAGAGGCTAAGTAATTGAGCAGGTTGTCTTATGACAAGATGGTAGGGGTGGGGCTTCGCTCCCCCCACATCCATCAAATTCTCTCTGAACGGCCAGAAATCGGTTGGTTGGAGATCCACAGCGAGAATTATTTCAAGGCCAACTCACCGGCCCGCCAGCAACTCCGGGATATTGCCAACCATTACCCCATCAGCTGCCACGGGATCGGAATGTCCCTAGGCTCTGCCGACGAGCTGGATAAACAACATCTTGGCCAACTCAAGCAACTGGTCGATGAAATCAACCCGATAGCTGTCTCCGATCACCTAAGCTGGAGCTCGGTCGACGGACAGTACTTCAATGACCTGTTACCGCTCCCTTACACCGAAGAGGCTCTCGCCCATTTCTGCCGTAAGGTTGAACAGGTGCAAGAAGCCCTCGGGCGTCAATTACTGGTTGAGAACCCGTCCAGCTACCTAAGCTTCAACCATTCGACCATTCCCGAATGGGAATTTCTGCGGGCTGTCCAGCAGCGCACCGGTTGTGGCTTGCTGTTCGACCTCAACAATATCTATGTCAGTAGCTTCAACCATGGCTTTGACTGCCAGACCTACCTTGATGCTATCGACCCGCGAACCGTCAAGGAAATCCACCTAGCCGGCTTTACAGTTAAGCAATTCGAGCAAGGGGAGATCTGGATAGACACCCACAGCAAACCGGTCAGCGAACCGGTGTGGCAACTCTACCGCCAATGGGTACGCCAACATTTTGCTGCACTAGGCGGAGTGCCTACACTCATCGAATGGGATCTCGATATCCCGGAGTTGGACGTACTGCTTGGGGAAGCTGAAAAAGCGCAACAGATTATTGCCAAGGAGGCCAACGATGGGGTCTCCGCAGCCTAACAGCCTCCACCAGCTACAGCAGGATTTCGCCGAAGCACTGCATTACCGGCCCAGCACCGCCGGCGAGAATATCGCGGACAGCACTTTCGGCCCGGAGCAACTGATCCAGGTTTACCGAAACAATTTTATTATCAGCCTGTCAGAGGTTCTGGAAGCCACCTACCCCTGTTGTCTGGCTGTTGTGGGAGAAGAGTGCTTTGCCCAAATAGCCCGCCAACATGTCCTCAACTATCCGCTTAGCGAGGGCAATGTCACCGACTACGGCGACGGGTTCAGCGAAACTATCAACAATCAGCCCGCCTTGGTCGAGGCCGTTCCCTATCTAGCCGATCTCGCTCGCCTCGAATGGCTGGTAGACCGCGCCAGTCAGCATGTTCCGGTCAGCACGAATTTTCCGTTCGAGCAACTGACACTGATCACCGAGGACAACCTGCCCCAGTTGGTAATGGAAGTTGCTGAGCCTATCTACAGCTTCGATGCCCAATACCCGGTCGCCAGCCTGTGGCAGATGATCACCCAAGACCAGATTGAGCAAATTGACCTCAGCCAACCGGAGCCGGTCATTATCCAGCACCGCCCTCAAGGAATACAGGTGTTGGCAACCACCCCATCAGCTACAGCACTGTTGCGCCTATGCCAGCAGAGAAAACCCTTAGGGGAAGCCGATGAAGCCATGTTGGCTATTCTCGGCGAACTTATCCAACAACAACTCTTTACCCGTATCCACGGCTTGCCTGAGGGAGAATCCGCATGCTGAATTTTCTCAAACAAATCGACACTACGTCTCAGCGGATCACCGAACCACTGATCCCACTCCTGCTGCTGTTCACCCGGCTCTGGGTGGCGTGGGTCTTCTTCAAATCAGGCATGGTGAAATACAACAGCTGGGACAGCACCCTCTACCTATTTGAGTATGAGTACCAAGTCCCATTGCTGCCTTGGCAAATCGCCGCCTACATGGGAACCGCTGCCGAGCTGATACTGCCGGTATTCCTAGCACTAGGCTTGTTTACCCGCCCTATGGCACTGGCTCTGTTCGTATTCAATATTATTGCGGTGGTATCTTACCCGCTGTTGTGGGAGAAGGGGTTCTTCGACCACCAGCTGTGGGGCATGATGATGCTGGTCAACGTGTTCTGGGGGGCCGGAATGATCTCGGTCGACCATTTGATAAGCAGCAAGCCTAAGCAGTCCCTGCTGCAGTAATCCATCATCCAACAAAAAAGGGCTGCAAAATCTGCAGCCCTTTACAAATCTACGCAACAGCTTCGATAGCAGAACGAAAATCCCAAAAACGCAATAAAGACATCCATGTCGCTCCAACCCGACGTCCATGTCGGGTAGGTTTTGTGATTTTATCCTGCTACCGAAGCCAAAAATTAAGCATCACTCAGGCACCAAAGCCAACAGCTGTGAAAGCTGGCTGATTTCGACATCCGGCAACCACTTGGCGCGCGGCTCGCGGCTCAACACCCGCTGCTGATCGTTGAACCAGCAGGCCTTGAAGCCATTGCGCTTAGCCCCGCCGACATCGGTCACCAGATGATCGCCGACATGGAGGATATCACCCGGTGCCAGGCCGAGTCCTGCCGCTGCACGAGAAAACAAATCCGGCTCGGGTTTTGACAACCCATCGCGGCCTGCCATCAATACACCATCGAAATATTGCCCCAGCCCGATTTTGTCCGCATCGACATTCCCATTGGTAATTGCCACCAACGGCAGTTGCTGCTTGAGCAAGGCCAGCACCCGGTGGGTTTCTTCAGGGACATCGACCTGGTTTCTAACCTCCAGTACCACCGCCACGCCTTCGGCGGCGGCTTGCTCGGCTGCCGACAAGGAGTAGCCCAACTGCATAAAGCCAATTTTGAGCAACTCAAAGCGCCATTGGGTCACGTCATGGCGAAGCATGGGATCGGCCTTGGCCAGGCGCATTTTCAGCTGCAGCCAATCCGCCGTTCCGACACCTTGTGTGCGCGGGTGATGGGCCGCCAACCAATCATGCATGGCTTGCTCGGCACGGCGGATCACCGGACGGTTATCATAGAGGGTATCGTCAAGATCGAAGGTCAGCGCCTTGGGCGCGGACAAGCGGCGGTAAAACTGCATCAGCGGTTACTCTCGAAACAATCCCGGCTCAGCGCTTGTTGCGCTTGGCTCGGGGATGGGCTTCATCGTACACCTGTGCCAGGTGCTGGAAGTCCAAGTGGGTATAGATTTGAGTGGTCGAGAGGTTGGCATGACCCAGCAGTTCCTGGACAGCCCGCAGATCTCCCGATGACTCGAGCATATGGGTAGCAAAGCTATGGCGCAGCTTGTGCGGGTTTATATGGCTGGAGACGGCCTGCTTCTGGCCCCATTCCGCCATTCGCTTCTGGACATTGCGGTTGGAGATACGCTGCCCGAGCTTGGAAACAAACAGCCCCGGCTCACCGGGCGCTGCCAACTGGCCCCGGACCTTTAGCCAATGACCGACCCACTCACGGGCCAGTCCGGCGAAGGGCACAATCCGCTCCTTATCGCCTTTACCTATCACCCGCAAGTCGCCCTTACGCAAACTGACATTCTTGACGTCAAGGCTCACCAGTTCAGACAAACGCAGACCGGCACCATACATTAGCTCCATCATCGCCCGGTCACGGATCGACAACGGGTCATCCTCATCGACACTGAGTAGCTGATCCATTTCATCAACATCGAGGTTCTTCGGTAGCGGCCTTGCCTTACGCGGCGCCGAGACGCCCTTGGCCGGGTTAGCCTTGAGCAGACCTTGCTGGACTAAATAGTCGAAGAAACTGCGCAGCGCTGACAGGCGCATCGACAGGCTACTGGCCTTAAGGCCATCACGCATGCCCTTGGAAGCCAACTGGCGCACCCAGCCGGCATCCACAGCCTGCCAATTATCGACACCCAAAGAGACCAACTGCTCTGCCATGGTTGTCAGTTGGCGCTTGTAGTTCTGCTGGGTATGCAGGCTAAGCTCCCGCTCACTACGCAGGTATTCATAAAAGCGCTGCAACGGCTTTTCCAGACCGGATGGCAGGCTCATTCAATCACCTCTCGGGTATATTCCCAATGGTGGATCAATTTAGCCAAAACCATTGCCAGCTGCTCGACAAACAGGGTATCCATTTCTGGCTGGAAATGGCCACCATCGACACTGGCGAAACTAAGCACACCAAATGGCCTGTCATTGCCAAGCGGCAATACCAGGAAGGAGCCCAATTGCGGCGGCTGAGCAAATAACACCTCTGCCTCATGCTTACGCAAGCGACCAAGATAGACCGGACGGGACGACAGCCGCGAGCGGCTGAAGCTGTCGAAGCTGCGGCGCTCGAGGAAGAGGTTGTCATCCAAACTATCAAACAGGCGCAGGCTGACATCAAGCCCCAGCTCTTCGGCCAAGGTCTCCAGCACACACAACGCCTGGTAGATGTTGTGGGTCTGGAACAACTGCTGTTGCGCCTTGGCAAAAGTATGGTAGAGCTGGCTGTTCTTCGTCGCCGCCCCCACCAAACCGGTAATTTTCTCTTCCAGTTCACCGACATTGCTACGCAGACGCTCAAGCTGGATATCCACCAGCGACACCACACCACGATCGGCATGGTGGACCTGGATCCGGCTCAACAGCTCCGGATGGCGAACAAAGAAATCAGGGTTGGCCAACAAAAAGTCAGCCACTGCCTGCTCGTCCAACGAGACGGTGTCCTGCCGAGGGGTGCACACGTCCAGCTGAGAAATATCGGTCATAATACAATTTGTCCATCGAACACGTGCGTTGCCGCACCTGTCATATACAAAGGTTTACCCTCGCCCGGCCAGCGGATCTGCAAGTCACCGCCCGGTAGCGATACCTTCACATTATCATCCAGCAGCCCCTGCATCCGGCCGATGGCAACAGCGGCACAAGCCCCGCTTCCACAGGCCTGGGTTTCACCGGCGCCACGCTCATAAACCCGTAGCTTGACTTCATTGCGGTTGATCACCTGCATAAAGCCCGCATTGACCCGCTCAGGAAAACGCTCATGGGATTCCAGCAGCGGCCCTAGGGTCTCGACATCCGCCGTGTCGACGTCATCGACAACTGTGACACAATGGGGATTACCCATGCTCGCAGCACCACAGAACACGGTTTTTTCACCAGCACGCAAAATGTAGGTTTTCTCACTTTGCTTGGCACGGAAAGGGATCTTCGCCGGATCAAACTCTGGGACACCCATATTCACGGTGACCTGGTTATCGTTCTCCAGCTTGAGCACCATCTTACCGGCCTTGGTACTGACCGAGATATGGTATTTATTGGTTAGCCCCTTCATCCAGACAAAACGGGCAAAGCAGCGCGCACCATTGCCGCACTGCTCAACCTCACTGCCATCGGCATTGAAGATCCGGTAGTGGAAATCCGTCTCGGGATCATAGGGCGGCTCCACCACCAGCAGCTGATCGAACCCCACCCCACGGTGGCGATCAGCCAGGCGCCGGATTGCATCCGGCGAGAAGAACACGTTCTGAGTAACACAGTCGACGACCATGAAATCATTCCCCAGACCATGCATTTTCGAAAAATTAACCTGCATGTTGTCCCTTCTCATTATTCCGGCAGCAGATGCTCAGACTGCCATAGCTGCGCCAGCTCTTCACGCTCGCGCACCACATGGGCCTGGTTGCCATCAACCATGATCTCTGCCGCGCGGGTACGGGTGTTGTAGTTCGAAGACATCACAAAACCATAGGCCCCCGCCGAACGTACCGCCAACAAATCCCCCGTTTCAAGGCATAGCTGGCGATCCTTACCGATGAAGTCACCCGTCTCACAGATAGGCCCCACCAGATCATAAGTCACCTTCTCACCTTCACGCGGGGCAACTGGCACGATATCTTGCCACGCTTGGTACAGCGTCGGACGGATCATGTCATTCATCGCCGCATCGACAATGGCAAAGTTCTTGTGCTCGGTATGCTTGAGGTATTCCACCTGGGTCAGCATCACACCGGCATTCGCTGCAATTGCACGGCCCGGCTCGAAGATCAACTCAAGGTCACGATGCTCGGTCAAACGCTCCATCAAGGCCTTGGCATATTCCGATGGCTGAGGCGGGCGCTCGTCACTGTAGGTCACACCCAAGCCACCACCCACATCAAGGTGGTGGATGACAATACCTTCCTCTTTGAGGGTATCAATCAGGGCCAACAAACGGTCAGTCGCATCGATAAACGGATCAATGGCAGTCAACTGCGAGCCGATGTGGCAGTCCATCCCTGTGACGTCAAGGTGAGGTAGGCTGTGGGCCAAACGGTAGACCTCTGGCGCCCGGTCAAAGGCAATACCGAACTTGTTATCACGCAGGCCGGTTGAGATATACGGGTGGGTCTGGGCATCGACATCCGGGTTGATACGCAGTGAAATCGGCGCCACCTTACCCAGTTCGCCTGCCACTTGGTTGAGGCGCTCCAGCTCAGGCTCAGATTCTACATTGAAGCACTTGATACCAAGCTCCAGCGCCCGTTTCATTTCCGCCGCTGTCTTACCGACACCAGAGAAAACAACCTTGGCCGGATCGCCACCGGCGGCAACCACCCGCTCAAGTTCACCACCCGAGACAATATCGAAGCCCGAGCCAAGCCGTGCCAGCACGTTAAGTACCCCGATGTTGGAGTTGGCCTTGACGGCATAGCAGATCAGGTGTGGGTGATCGGCCACCGCCTGGTCAAACGCATGCCAATGACGCTCCAGCGTCGCACGCGAATATACATAGAGCGGTGTGCCAAAACGGTCAGCCAGTTCGGCCAGTGGAATGTCTTCGGCCCATAGTTGGCCATCTTGCTGATAATTAAAGTAATCCAATGTAGTCTCTTCCCTGTCTGAACCGTTTATTGATCGTTTTGCTGTTGCTGCTCGTTGTCGTCAGGCATGTACAGTGGTCCGCTTTGACCACAACCGGTGAGGGCCAGTACGCCCAGCACCAAAATTGCTAATAAACCTTTACGCATTTTTGAAAGCCAGTGATTATCATTTCATTGCCCTCTATAATCGCACCCACACTAGGAAAAGCAATAGGACGATCGGGGATGAATGATACAGAATTTCATAAGTTAGCAGATGAAGTGCTGATGAGCATCGAAGAAGGCATCGACGAATCCGGTGCCGACATCGAATACGAGACCACCGGCAACGTACTGACGCTGGAATTTGAAAACCGCAGCCAAATCGTGATCAACCGCCAGGAACCGCTACACGAGATCTGGCTGGCGTCGAAATCCGGTGGCTACCACTTCAAGTACAACGATGGCGAGTGGCGCTGTACCCGCAGCGGTAACGAGCTGATCGCTTTGGTGAAACAGGAATGCTCGCTGCACGCCGGTGAAACCGTCGACTGGTGATCCCAGTCAAAGAGAGCCCAAACAAAAAGCGGAAGCCCTATGGCTTCCGCTTTGTTTTTTGATGCGTGGGTCGCCTGCGCCTTAGCGCGTCATATTGGCATTCATCAACGGCTGAGGTGCCACGACCGGACGGCGCGACGGCTGCTGGCCACTCTTGTATGGCAGTACCTGCGGCTCACCGCTCTCGCTATGCACAATGTCGTAGAACTGCGGCAGGTTAAAGTTGATAAAGTTCGCACTGTAGCTGAAACGGTCGTGGGCCGAGGTATAAAAACGGTTCACCCCATGTACCATCTCGTCTTTGTCGCCGCTGCACTGGCGATATACCTCAATCCGGTTCGACTCATCGAGGATATAGATATTGAAGCCTGAATCGCAGTCTTCGAAGAAGAACTGGATCAGCCCCTCACTGGCATAAGCATCAACGATTTCTGGCGGATGCGGCTCGTCGGTCTTGCCCATCACAAGGTTAGCCGAACCCAACAACTTATTGGTCGAGATACAACTGTAGAAATCGACCGAATTTTCCAGCTTCTGGACCGATACACCACGGCGCTCGAAGAACAAACCATGGGTCTGGCGGGCAATACGGATCGCCTTGAAGCGACGGCGTTTTTCCTGCTCAACCGGCTTGAGGCGCATCTCGATACACTCGGCCACCAACTGATACACCAAGTTACGGATCAAACCGCGCATGTGCTTGCTGTAACAGAATACGTCCACCGACTCAGGCGGCAGCGCATCCTGGTGCATCTTGCCCAGCACCGTCTTCAGCGCATCGAGCATGGCATTATCGCCGGTGAAATTCAGGGTACGCACTTCGTTCCACGAGTTGCGGTACACCAAATCGACACTGCCGACCAAACACATCTGATCAGGGCCATAGCTGAAGATGTCAGTATTCTTGAAATCGAATTTAACCGAGCGGTTGCGAAGCCGGGTGGTCGGGTCGTTTTCCAAGTTAATGAACAAGCCTAGCTGGCGGATCTCACACGGGCTCGACAGTGCCTGCAGGCTCGGCTGCGGTCGACGGATCGGGAACGTGTTTCGGATGTCGCTCACTAGCTGGTAAAGCTTGTCGATATCCACTGCCGAGTTGCGAACAACGTTGTGCAGGCAGGTTGATTCGGTCAGCAAGCCATTGAAATAGGCCCACGCCACCAGTTTGCTGAGGTAGCGGTTATGCTCCAGCGCCGGGCGCCCCATGATGGCGATCGGATCCAGCGACTGCTTGTAAAGGTACCAGCCTGCGGTATTGGTACGACCCGCCGGTACCTGGATCAGGCTCAGGTCCTGCTCGTGCAAATCCGGAGACAACTGCGGGTTGAGCAAGGTTACCTTACCCGGCAGTACCTCGAACGCGGCATACAGCTTACGCGCCAGGATACTGATATCTTCCGGGCTGATCGCCGAGGTAATATTGTTACGGCGGGCAAACCGGATCAGGTTACGGTAGCTGAGCATCAGGGCATCAAGCAATTCGTTGTGCGCGCTCTTGACCTGCTCGACCTTCCAGTCACGGCGACGGTCGAGCTCGACAAGCACCTCTTGCGGCCACTGCCATTCATCGGTCAGCTCCTGCAACACCTTGCGGCGCCACGGTACTGAGCCAGACGCCGGCTCGCGGGTCAGCTTTTCATGGGTCTTGAGGTAGAAACAACGGCGGACCAAGTCGAGGCGACGGTGATCATCGATGCGCTCGAGGTAGCGGGTCACCTTCTCCAGCATCAGGTAATACGCATCCATACAGAACTCAGTGCGGTCGATCGCGAAGAAGCGGCGTTTGCCGTCGACACTGAGCAGTTGGGTATGCGGGTATTCCCAGGAATAAGCTTCAAGCAAGATCGCTTTCAACACCGACTTGTACGGTGAGTCGATACTCTTGTAAAGCTGCCACAGGCTGGAGCCAAAGTATTCCTCGGCAGGAATACGCGACAGGCCACCAAAATCAATCCATTCATCACGATGGATATACCCGCCATCTTCCAGATAGCAGATGTAGTCATCGTAACACTCCTCCATTTCTGGCGGCACCATGAACCAAAGCAGGCGCTGGCCGGCCAGGTTCACCGCTGAACGGTAGAACTCATCCAACAACAACAGGTGCTGGCTTGAGCCACAGTTCTCACCGGTCATCTGCTCGGAGAAGTTATCGCGGAAACGGTTTTCGTCAATAAGGAAGAAGTTGGCCTCAACGCCCTGCGCCAATGCCCACTCTGAGATCACCGCACACTTGGCTTCCAGCGCCTGACGGCTTTCTGCAGGCATATCGGTACGGATACACACCCAGATATCCAGGTCGCTGGTCAGGCTCTGGCCCAACGAGGCCGTACTGCCCATGGCATAGAGGCCCTGGATAGGGAAAATATCAACAACAGGAGGTGAAATTGGGGTAGCACAAGCCAAGCCACAGTCGTCAATCAACTGTTGCTGCTGCTCGGAGGCAGTAAAAGACGCAATCCCCACCGGAACGTCCTGATCAAGATAGCCAGGTACCGCCGGGTGATTATAGTGAAGTAGAACCGGTAACAGGTTAAAAACCTGAACAGACTGAGGTGTCATCGCAGCACGTGCGCGCTCGAGCCTTAGCTCGTTGAGCTGATCCAGTCTACCTTTAAGCGTTTCGATATAGTTCTGCAAATTACTCTTCCAAGAGCTACCAGCTTGAGAGCGGCCCAAATCTTGTCATTAAAGCGGTTGAGATGGCTCGAACCAGGAGTAAAAACGTGATCAATCTAACAGTTTTTGTATTAACCGTAAAGATAGTGCCGTTTTATGACAATTTATGAATGGACTGAAATGTTGCCAGCTGACCTTTCCGTAGTCGTCTCCCCTCAAGCTAGTACAAGTTCACCAAACCGCCACTTTACGATCGGCTTTCTGTATACCGCCAAGGACATATGTGACCAATATCACATTAATCACAGTTTATGGCAAGACAATATTGCCCCAACGCACTGACCGCAACACATCAATTACCATCCCCGCCCAGTAGTGGTAGGATTAGAAACAATAATGTCAGTGCCCAACTAAATATATGGATCCGATCCTATGACCGATACTCCAATCCGTATTGCCACGCGCAAGAGCCCATTGGCTATGTGGCAAGCCGAATTTGTCAAAGCAGCCTTGGAACAAGCCCACCCGGGCCTACAAGTCGAACTGGTTCCTATGGTCACCAAAGGCGATATTATTCTCGACACCCCACTCGCCAAAGTGGGTGGTAAAGGGCTATTTGTCAAAGAACTGGAAGTCGCGATGCTGGAAGGCCGCGCCGATATTGCCGTTCACTCAATGAAAGACGTTCCGGTAGAGTTCCCTGAAGGGTTGGGGCTGGTCACCATCTGCGAGCGCGAAGATCCGCGTGATGCCTTTGTGTCCAACCAATACGACAATCTAGAGCAGTTGCCTGCTGGTGCCGTGGTTGGTACCTCAAGCCTTCGCCGCCAATGCCAGTTACGTGCCCAGCGTCCTGACCTGGTTGTCAAAGACCTACGCGGCAACGTCAATACCCGCCTACGCAAATTGGATGACGGGGAATACGATGCCATTATTTTGGCCTGTGCCGGCCTCAAGCGCCTGAAGATGGAAGACCGCATCCGTGATGCTATCGCGCCGGAAACTAGCCTACCGGCTGTTGGCCAGGGTGCCGTCGGTATCGAATGCCGTTTGGATGACGAACGTGTCCGCCAACTGCTAGATGCCCTCAACCACCGTGACACAGAAACCCGTGTTCTGTGCGAGCGTGCGATGAACAACCGCCTGCAAGGTGGCTGCCAGGTGCCAATCGGCAGCTATTCAGTGCTGGAAGGCGACCAAATTTGGCTTCGCGCCCTCGTTGGCGAGCCCGATGGCAGCCAGATTGTCCGCGGCGAGATCCGTGGCCACCGCGACGATGCCGAACAACTCGGCGTTCAGTTGGCCGACCAACTGCTAGGCGATGGTGCCAAGGCTATCCTCGACGAGCTGTACGGCAACGCCTGATGACAATACTGATCACCCGCCCGGCACCGGAATGCCACCAGCTAACCCAACAGCTGACTGCTGCGGGGATCAGTGCCATTGCCCAGCCCCTGCTGGAAATTCAGCCGGGGCAGCAACTGCAAGACCTACCCAATGCCCTCTCACAACTGCAAAATGGCGATTTCCTGATTGCCGTCAGTGTTCACGCAGCCAACCTAGCGCACAATTACATGATGTCGGTAGGTGCCAGCTGGCCAAAAAACGTGCATTATATAGCGGTCGGCCAGAAAACCGCCGCCGCGCTGCAAGACTATACAGGACAATCAGTCCAGACACCGTCTGAGCGCAGTGACAGTGAGGGTCTATTGGCCTTACCGATATTGTCTGATGTGGCTGGGCGCCGAGCGCTCATTCTACGGGGCAATGGCGGACGCGAGTTGATATACCAGCGTCTATGCCAAAGTGGGGCCGATGTCTCCTATTGCGAGACATACCAGCGCAGCTGGTTACCGCTTGATGGCCCGGCCCTGAGCCGGAATTGGCAGCAGGCCAATGTTGACACCCTGGTGGTCACCAGTGGTGAGCAACTTGACCAGTTGGTCAAGCTCATACCAGACAGCGCCAAGGCTTGGTTTCTTAACTGCCAGCTATTCGTACCAAGCCAGCGAATCGCCGATCAAGCCCTCGGGCTTGGTTTTCGTTTAATTTCCAATGTGGGAAGTGCGGCTAACGGCCCACTGTTCACGACCCTAAGCAAAATAGGCACAATGGGAAAATCGGATGACTGATAAAAAAACCAATAATGAAAACCCTGCAGATAAGCAACAATCCGCAGCGAACAACACTAATAAGCAAGGACAAGCCAGTGCCAAGGCACAAGCGCCAAAACCTGCCCCAGAAAAAAAACCAGCGCCTGAGAAACAGGAAAAAGCAGCCCAGCCTGCTGTACCAGCCAGTCAACCGAGCGAAAAACAGGGAGGCAGCAAAACGGGTGCCATTGCTATCGCACTGGTCATTGCCCTAGGAGCCGGCCTTTACTACCACGGCCACCAGCAGACCCTAGCCCAAAACAACCAAATGACCGCCCTGAAGCAGGAAATTTCCCAGCTTCAATCCCAGCTCCAGTCATCTCTCAAGACTTCCCAGCAAGAAACATTAAGCCAAGTGAACAGCAGCCTGCAGCGCACCGAGACATCGATCGAGCAGCAGGACAAGTCTATTACCGGCTTGCAGATGGCGCTTGCTGAAATGAAAGGCCGCCGCCCGAACGACTGGCTGCTGGCCGAAGCGGACTACCTGGTCAAGATGGCTGGCCGCAAACTGTGGCTCGAGCACGACACTGTCAGTGCGACTATCTTGCTGGAATCTGCCGACCACCGCATTGCTGAGCTCAACGACCCTAGCCTGACCCCTATCCGCCAGGCAATGCACACCGATATTACCGCCCTGAAAGGCGTTGCCCGTGTTGACCGCGATGGCCTTGTCCTACGCCTAACCAGCCTACAGGAAGAAATTGGCAAGCTGCCACTGGCCAATGCCATCCTGCCTGAAGCTGAAGCTGTCGAGTCAACCGAAATCTCAGCATCTGTTGACGACTGGAAGCAAAACCTGAAGACCTCACTGAAAAACTTCAGTGACCACTTCATCACTTATCGTCAGCGTGACGGCAGCGTGATCCCGCTACTGACACCGAAGCAGGACTTCTACCTGCAGGAAAACATCAAGTCCAAGCTAGAAACCGCCATCAAGTCGGTATACCGCGAGCAGGGTGAGCTTTACACCACCTCACTGGCGATGGCTAAAGACTGGGCCGAGCAGTTCTACAATATGGAAGATCCTGCGGTTCAGAGCTTCATCAGTACACTAGAAGCACTCGGCCAAGAGAACATCGAAGCTGACTACCCAAGCAAGCTGCAGTCCCAGGCGCTGATCACCGATACCATCAGCGAGCGCCTACGCCAGCAGGTGAAACCGCTTAGCACAGAGGAGAACCCTGCATGATCAAACTGCTATTGCTGGTTGCCGCACTGATCGCCGGTATCGTTGTCGGTCCAATGCTGGCCGGTAACCAAGGCTACGTACTGATCTCTGCGGCCAACCAAACGGTAGAAATGAGCCTGACCACCCTGATCATCTTGGTGGTTGTCCTGTTCGGTGCTTTTTTCCTACTGGAGAATATCCTCAAGCGCTTGTTCTCGCTGGGTAGTTCAACCCGCGGCTGGTTCTCGGGCCGCAAGACCCGCAAAGCACGCCTGCAAACCTCTGAAGGCCTGACCAAGGTTATCGAAGGTGATTGGAAGCAAGCTGAGAAACTGGTTGTCAAATCCGCCAAGCACAGTGACGCTCCGCTACTTAACTACCTAGCCGCCGCCGAAGCCGCCCAGGGCCAAGGTGACGCTAGCCAACGTGACGAGTACCTGAAATTGGCCGCTGATATCGATGGCCAAAGCCTGGCGGTTGCCCTGACCCGTGCCAAGCTCCAGTACCGCCAGCAACAATTCGAGCAGGCTGTAGCTACCTTGCAGGGCATCAAGCGCGACCATGGACGCAACCCTGTATTGCTGACCCTACTCAAAGACTGTTACGTCCGTCTGGAAGATTGGAAACCTCTTCTCGCCCTGCTGCCCCAGCTTGAGAAAGCTGGCGTGATAGATGCAGAAGAAGCTGCCAAACTAGAAGCCAAAGCCGAGTGTGGCATCATGCACCATATCGCTAAGCAGCAAGGTAGCGAAGGGTTGATGGGGCATTGGAACAGCCTGAACCGCAAGACCAAGGCCCGTCCTGATCTGGTTGCCTGCTTCGTCAAGCTCATGAGCCAGTACAATGCCGACAGCGAAGCGTATACCGTTCTTCGTGACGCACTAAAGAAGAACAATGACGAGTCGCTGATCAACCTTGTCCCAGCGCTAAAACTGGCCGACAACCACCCAGCTATTGTTCGCCTGCAGGACTTACTTCGCTATGACAGCAGCAACCCGAGCACCCACAGTGCCCTGGGCCAGCTGTTAATGCGTGAAGGCAAGCTGGAAGAGGCCAAGGAGCATTTCGAGAAAGCAATCGCCCTGCGCAGTGATGTGGCTGACTATGGCTACCTGGTTGAGGTGATGGAGCAACTGGATGACAAGCAAGGCGCTGCCGAGCTGTCCCGCCAGGCCCTAACATTGGCGCTACCGGCCAAAAGTTAACAAAAAAGCAACATAACATTTTGCAATTAAAAAGCACCCGGAAGGGTGCTTTTTTATACTCAAAAGCAATGGTTTGTGTGTCCTATTACGGATATTTGTTTCTAATTGTTAACAGGCGTTTCAACCTATATCCATCCCATTGCTAGCATTTTGTAAACAGGTTTCAATAGGGGTTCCCGTTGCTCAACAGATGGATACCTAACTATGGATATGCTTCCTTGGTTAATCGTTTCTGGCATTATTGTTTCTGTGATCACCTGCCTAATGACTGCAGTACTGATCAAAGAATCATAATTGCCCAGAACAAAAAAACCTCCGCCAGGAGGTTTTTTTATGTCCGAATTTTACAATTAAATCGACGCTTGTACTTCTTCCAGCGCCTTGTGGTAGCGACGGGTCGTCTTCATGGCTTTCTTGAGTTGCTTCTTCTGCTTCTTCGCTAATTTCTTCAATTTTTTAAGCTGCTTGGCTTTCTTCTTGGCCTCTTTACGGCTTGCAACCACTGCCGGGTGGGAGGCTATAACAGGCGCAGGAACATCCAACTCAGTTGCCACGGCAGCAACCTGTGCCGCCCCTCTAGGCAACGGAGCTACCTGAGGCAATTCAGACACAGTTGCAGTCTCAACCGACGTCAGGCTCGGTTTCACCACATGAGTCATTTCGGTAGGCCGTTTAAGGGCACTGGGCTTACACAAATAAGCTTTCTCTGACGCTACCCGGGTACAGCTGCTGCACATATAGTTGGCAGTACTAACAATCCGGCTGATAGTGGAAAACTGGGCTGCGATTTCAACCCGGCGGTATTTACATAACGACTTTGCCATTCCCTCATCTCCGGCTGCCCGGTCAAGGTCCGACCGGAGTAACTATTCTCATTTACAATATACCGCCGCTATCAAAGGAACGCTACTTCATCGCTGCTTTTACATAGACATCAAAACGATTTTTCTTGGTCTCAATCGCAGTAGCCGGTTTTTGCCCTGCCAAAAACTCCGCATAGTCCGGACGTTTGACCACGACCCGCTTGGTCGCCAACGCCAATGCGGGGGCCAACAAGCCATCGGCATCGAGATCGGCACCAACCAATGTCTGGAAGACCCGCATTTCCTTTTTCACCAAGGCCGATTTTTTCTTGTGCGGGTACATAGGGTCAAGGTACACCACATCCGGTGCAACGAAGTCGGGGTCGGCAGCCAATTGCTCCAGCGCATTGTGGCTCGAGGCATGCAGTAGGGTCATCCGCTCGCTGATCCAGCCACCGATTTCACTGTCCGCTTTCGCTCGGGCCAAACCATCATCGAGCAACGCGGCTACCACCGGATGACGCTCGACCATCTGCACTTTGCAGCCCAGCGACGCCAAGACAAAAGCATCTCGCCCAAGGCCAGCGGTACCATCGACAACCGTCGGCGTTACCCCACCCTTAAGGCCTACCGCTTTGGCAATTGCCTGCCCGCGGCCACCACCAAACTTGCGACGGTGCGCCACTGCGCCACCTGCAAGGTCAACATATACTGCACCCAATTTAGGTTCATCGAGCTTGCGCAGTTCCAGCCGCTCAGCTGTCAGTACCAAGGCAAACTCGCTGTCAGGATCATGGGATAGCCCCCAGCGTTCTGCCAGCAGATCCAGTTCAGGTTGACGTTCAGGGGACTCACAAATTAAGGCTAGTTGCACACGCACACTCCGGTAAATACAGGGCCTGCCAGCCACATAAGGCAAGCATTAGGCGGCGGATTATACCACCTCTTCTCGCTGGCTCAATTGAGCGACCAATTGGGATAAAGGTTGCGGACGGCCAAACAGGTAACCCTGAGCATAATCCACGCCGAGCTCACCGAGCCTGGCAAGGATTGCCTCATTCTCGACAAACTCCGCTACCGTCTGTTTGCCCATCTTCTTGGCCAGATCATTGATCGCCTTCACCATGGCAAAATCCACTTCATCGTCGGCGATATCTCGGACAAACATACCATCAATCTTGATGATATCGACCGGCATCCGCTTCAAGTAGCCAAAAGAGGATAACCCAGAGCCAAAGTCGTCCAGTGAAATGCGGCAGCCCAGCTCTTTGAGCAAGGTAAAGGAGCGAATTGCCTCACTCATATTACCAATGGCGGCCGTTTCGGTAATTTCCAAACAAAGTTTATGCGCCGGTATCGACGAGTGGCGGATTTTGTCCTGCAGGAAATGGACGAAATCACGATCGCCAATTGACTGGCCCGAGAGGTTAATGGCGCACATATCCAAAGATGCGACAGCCTCCGGATGGGACTCCAGCCAGCCTATCACTGCGCTGACAACATAGCGGTCAATCCGGTGGGCCAGGTTGTAGCGCTCAGCTGCCGGCATAAACAAACCCGGAGAAATCATCTCGCCATCATCGTTACGGATCCGGACCAACACTTCATAGTGCAGGCCCTGGCTATTTACACCAAGGGGAGAGATCGGCTGGGCATAGAGCTCAAGCCGTTGCTCGGACAAGGCCTTGCGGATGAGGTTAACACACTCCATTTCCAGTTCACGGCGCCGCAGCTCTTCATCATCAGGATGGTAGACATGGAGGCGGTTACGGCCTTCATCTTTGGCGGCATAACACGCAGTATCGGCCTGGGCGTGCACTTGCTGGGTTGAGCCCGCGGTTTCGTCAATCATCCTCAGGCCTATAGAAGCGCTGAAACTAAAACGGGCGGTCTGCCAGTAAAACTCGCTCTCTTCGAGCAAATGCAAGATTTCGCGCCCGAACGCTACTGCCTCAACCAATTGGCAGTCGGTCAGGATCACAGCAAACTCATCCCCACCAAGACGGGACAACACAGCCCCAGCAGGGGTGATCCCCTTGAGCAGCATGGCCACCTGTTTAAGTGCCTCATCACCGGCTTCATGGCCGGCAGTATCATTGATGATTTTGAACTGGTCCAAATCAATGTAGAGCATCGCGTGCTGGGCCTGGTGCTCACGGGCCTCTGCCAATGCCTTTTCTAGCGACTGCTCAAAATGGTTACGGTTGTATAAATCGGTCAGGTAATCATGGCAGGCCTGATAGGCAAGCTGTTCTTCTAGCTCTCGGGTCGAGGTGATATCTTCCCCGACCACCAGCAACTGGCGGTTTTGTGCCTGGCGTATCGTCTCTCGGATCCATACTGTGCGGCCATCCTCGCAACAATAACGCAGCTGGCGCCGCCATACCCGCTGGCCCACATTATCCAGCGCCGAGCTAATATAACGCTGCGGAACCGGTTCATCCCCTTCATAGAAATTGGCAACCTTATGGCCGAGCAAATCCCGTTTGCTGTAGCCAAGTAGATCGGCGGCAAATTGATTGACTGATTGGATCCGGGACTGGCGGTCGACTGTCAGCAGCATCACTGGCTGTTGCTCGTAGAGCAAACGGTAGCTAGCCTCACGCTCACGCAGCTTCTCCTCCATTTGGTGGCGGGCTGTCACATCACGGGCCTCTAGCAACAGTTGCACCTCACCGCTCTCCCCTGCTGGCAAACGCTTGATCACTATATCCAAAACCCGGCAGCCATCCTCCTGGCTCTGGATATCGATTTCCATTCGCACAGGCTGGCTGCATGCTTGGGTCACCGCGCGGCTTAATTTAAGGGCGGCTTCCGGGCTCCAGCAATACCATCGCCATAATGGCCGGTCATACTTGACCACAGAGCGCCCTACCAACTCATGCAACGCGAGGTTGCCCGATACCAGCATCCCCGCCTTGTCGAAGATACCGATGAACTGGAAGCTCTGATCGAAGACCCCTTCAAACAGGGCCCGGCTCTGCTGCAGCCGTTGCTCCCCTTTGCGTAGCCTGCGGATCACCATCACCAGCAGGGCGATAACGCCCCCCATCACGCTCAGGGCAACCGTCAATACCCTGATTTCATTCTGGTAACGGTGAAACCAACTCTGCGGCTGGTTAATGATAAGGGTCTCATTGTTGTCAATTTCCAACCCCCAACGGGCAACCTCGGGGTAGTTAAAGATTTCTTTGCCGTTGCTGCGAATAAAGGTCGGAAAGCGGGTGACTTTACCATCGAGCAGTTTGACCAGCATCTTGCCAATCTGTCGGCCTTTGTCATAACCACCCACCATGACACCACCGACCACGCCATGGTTGAGCATGTACTTATAGGAGGCGTACACAGGTGCTGCTGCCCGCCCTGTCAATTGTTCGAGAAACTCACCACTGTTCTTGTAATGGCCCTGGCTATCTTGGAAATAGCTCAAAAACAAAATGGCTGAGCGGGGTGGTAAATGTTCTGATTGGGCGAGAATCTCCTCAAAACTGCCATCCTGGATACGGACCACCTCGAGGTTGAGGAAGTTGACGTCAAGAAATTCACGGACCCCTTTCCACAATGCCCGCCCGGTCACGGTATTGTCTGCCAAGACATAAATAGTTTGCAGATCCGGCTGGACCGATAGCGCCAGGCTGATATTGGCCGCGGCATCCGTCTGGTCAAGGATACCAATGACGTTTTTCAACCGCCTGTGCTTCTGGGGGTGGTAGTCATTGATGCCCGCTAGGATAACCGGCGTCTCACCGACTTCATCCGACAGTTGGTTGATTAGCCACAGGGCATTGTCATCCGTCGCAACGATAGCCTTGTAATTCTCCCGCAGCAGCTTTGTCCGGTAGATATCCAACAGTTCATTAAGGTATGCCGGTGATTGGTAGCGCTTGCTGTCCATGTAATTGACATGGAGCGAAACACCCTGGTTATTAGCGACCGACTCAAGCCCGGCCTGAATCCCGTCTGTCCAGCGCATCCCCTTATGGTAGGAGTGGATCACCAAGGTGTCATAGGCCGAGGCTTGAAGTGGTAACCAGCCAAGAAAAAACAGAAAAGCAATCAAGCGCATAAAGATCAGGGGTCCTGTCTATCAGTTGCAGGGCCAGAAGCAGGCCAAACGATAATTTTTTAATATAATTTAGCGACATAACTGGGCGACAGTATAAGATATGAACAAGCACGTATAAACCAAGGATTGCTTCTACCATGACCAGCCAGATTAGAATTGATGATCTCGACCGCGAAATCCTCAATACCCTGATGAACGATGCCCGCACCCCCTATGCCGAAATGGCCAAGCGGTTCAATGTCAGCCCGGCGACGGTCCATGTCCGGGTCGAAAAAATGCGTGCTGCCGAAATCATCACCGGTACCGAGGTGATTATCAATCCCAAACTGCTTGGTTACGATGTATGCTGCTTTATTGGTATCAACCTCAATGCCGCACGGGACTACCACTCGGCCCTACGCAAGCTCAACGAACTCGATGAAGTGGTCGAAGCTTACTACACCACCGGGGCCTACAATATCTTCGTCAAACTGATGTGCAAATCGATCGAAGAGTTGCAATACGTGCTGATCGACAAACTGCAGGCTATCGACGAAGTCCAGTCAACCGAAACCCTGATTTCGCTACAAAACCCGATCAACCGTAACGTCAAACCCTAGTTCGAAAAGACAGGCACAATAAAAAGGCCAGCGTTTTCACGCTGGCCCTACCTAATCTTATCAGTAAGTAAACACTTACATTACTGCTCGCTAAGTTTGTCCAATTCGGCCTGGCGCGCTGCGGCATCTTCTGCCAACCACTCGGCCACTGCCTTGGCAAAGTAAGTCAGGACACCATCGGCACCGGCACGCTTGAAGCACAACAATGACTCCATCACGGTCTCGCGCTCTTTGAGCCAACCGTTCTGGATTGCCGCCATGTGCATCGCGTACTCACCGGAGACCTGGTAAGCAAACGTCGGTACCTGCAACTCGCTCTTCACCCGGCGAACCACATCCAGGTATGGCATCCCCGGCTTAACCATCACCATATCGGCACCTTCATTGACGTCCATTGCAACCTCATGAAGTGCTTCGTCTGTGTTGGCCGGATCCATCTGGTAAGTCTTCTTGTCGCCACCTTTTAAGTTACCCGCCGAGCCGACCGCATCACGGAACGGACCGTAGTAGTTCGACGCATACTTGGCAGAATAAGCCATGATTTGGGTATGCACATGGCCCGCTTCTTCCAACGCTTCACGGATAGCACCGATACGGCCGTCCATCATATCCGATGGCGCAACAACATCAGCTCCCGCTTCTGCATGGGACAAAGCTTGCTTGATCAGCACTTCAGTCGTAACGTCATTAATCACATAGCCGTCTTCATCGATGATGCCATCCTGACCATGGATAGTGAACGGGTCGAGGGCAACATCGGTGATCACGCCCATCTGCGGCACATGCTCTTTAAGCAGGCGCACGGCACGCTGGACCAAACCTTCCGGGTTGAACGCTTCCGCAGCACAGGTTGACTTGAAGTCTTGCGATACCACAGGGAACAGGGCAATCGCCGGCACACCCAGTGTAGCCAGGTATTCCGCTTCCTGAAGCATCAGGTCAATCGACAGGCGCTCGATCCCCGGCATGGAATCAACCGTTTCACGACGGTTTTTACCCATCAGGATAAACATTGGGTAAATCAGGTCATTCACAGAGATCTGATTTTCTGCCATTAGACGGCGGCTGAAATCATGCTTACGCATACGACGCATACGGCGTGCTGGAAACGCGCCCTGGATAGATACAGACACTGCATACTCCTTTTATGGGTTAATTCGCTTTATATGGATCATATCACCCTCACTCGGCGGAAGGTGATCCGATATTGAAAAATGCCTGAGTGGTAACATAAGCATTGGCCATCACCTGCTCGGGTTGCTGGCCGCGGCACTCGGCAATCACTGATGCGATATGGGGCAAGAACTTAGGCTCGTTGCGGCTGGATTTCGGCTTTGGCCGGTAATCCCGTGGCAACAGATAGGGGCAGTCGGTTTCTACCATTAAACGGTTATCAGGAATATCACCGACAATTTCCCGCAATTCGGTGCCCCGGCGCTCGTCACAGACCCAACCTGTGATGCCGATGTGCAAGTCCAGCGCCAGGCAGTCAGCCAGTTCTTCCCGGGTACCGGTAAAGCAGTGCAATACCGCCGCCGGCAATTTTTCACGCCACGGCTTTAGAAGCGCTATAAAGCGCTCATGGGCATCACGGCAGTGCATGAACACCGGCATATTGAGCTCTGCAGCCATCGCCAGTTGGGCTTCAAAGACGGCCTCTTGCTGCGGCCTTGGCGAAAAGTCACGGTTAAAATCGAGTCCGCACTCACCGATAGCGACAACTTCGGGGTGGGCGGCCAATTCACGGATCTCTGGCAAAGCCAAATCCAAGACGGTTTTGGCATCATGAGGGTGGACGCCAGCTGTACTGAAGGTATATCCCGGCCACTGACGGGCCATCTCTAGGGCCTGCTTGCTTTCTTCGATACTGGTACCGGTAAGAACAAGGCCGTGGACACCCGCTGCTTTGGCGCGCGCCACGACCTCGTCGCGGTCTTTATCGAACCGGCTGTTGGTTAGGTTTACACCGATATCAATCATCGTTGTTGCCACTCATTTTCTTAAGCAATGGGAACAACTTAATGAATATCGAGGCGTATTGCTATCACCCTTTGTAAATTTTCGGGTTGAACACGTCCCGCAACCAGTCACCCAGCAGGTTAATCACCAATACCAAGGCGACCAGTACCAATCCAGGGAAGGCTGTGATCCACCACGAACCTGAGAAGATATAGTTGAAGCCAATGCTGATCAGCGAGCCCAATGACGGCTGGTCAACCGGAAGGCCAAGGCCTAGGAAGGACAGCGCCGCTTCCGACATGATGGCGTTGGCAACCTGTACCGTTGAGATCACCAAGATTGGCGACAGGCAGTTCGGCAGGATATGGCGGAACATGATCCTCGGGGCTTTGAAGCCCATCACCTTGGCCGCTTCAACATATTCCTTTTTCTTCTCGGCCAACACCGACGCCCTGACTGTCCGCGCGTACTGGGGCCACTCGGCAATACCGATGATCACCACCAGCATCACCACCGCATACTGGGCAAACAGCTCGGAGCCAAGTGCCGTGCGGAAAATCGCCGAGACAATAATGGCCACCATCATGGTCGAGAATGACAGCTGGACATCGGCAAAGCGCATCAGGAAGCTATCAACCCGGCCACCGAAATAACCGGCACTCAAACCAATCACAACCCCCAGCACCAGTTGCAGGCCAACCGCCAGCAAACCGATAGTCAGCGACAGGCGCGAACCATACAGGATAGTCGAGAAGATATCCCTACCCTGGTTATCGGTACCCAGCAGGAAGCGGCTGTCACCCTCATCCATCCAAGAAGGCGGCAGCTCGGAGTCCATGATATCTATGGTCGACAGATCATATGGGTTGGTCGGCGCAATCACCGGGGCCATCAGCGCCGAGACGGCAAACACCATAAAGACGGCAAAGCTGACCATTGCCACTTTGTCGCGGCGGAAGTAATACAGGAAATCTGACTGCTTGAAACGCTCCCAACGGCTTGGGGCAGCGACTGTGGTACTACTCATAACTTACTCTCCCTTGCCAGTCAGGTTTACAGTCGGGTTTACCAGGCCATACATCAGGTCAACAATGGTGTTGGTGACCACGAAAATCAGGCCGACAAAAATAACGTAGGCGGTGATCAGCGGAGTATCGACCCGGTTGATCGCCTCAAGGAACAGGAAGCCCATACCCGGCCATTGGAATACGGTCTCGGTCAAAATGGTATAGGCAACCATGGTACCGATCTGGACGCCACCGACCGTCAGTACCGGCAGCATGGTATTTTTCAGGGCATGCTGGTAATAGATTTTGTTCATTGCCAGGCCCTTGGCCTTGGCAAATTTGATGTATTCCGAGCTCAGCACCTCCAGCATCTCGGAGCGTACCAGACGGATAAATAGCGGCAGCATGATTGATGCCAGCGCGATACACGGCAGCACCAGGTGGCGCAGCCCATCAAGGGTAAAGTAGCCCGAGTCCCAGCCAAGGACATTGGCGGTTTCACCCCGCCCGTAGGATGGCAACCAGCCGAGCTCTATCGAGAAGACATACATCAGCATAATTGCGGTCAAGAAGACCGGAATGGAAATACCGATACTACTGAAGGCCATCACCACTTTGGTGAAAAAGCTATGAGGGTGGATTGCCGAATAAACCCCGAGCGGGATCGACACCACGATAATTATCAGGGTTGCCCCGAACACCAGCTCCAGGGTAGGCACGAGTTTATCGAGGATCACCTCGGCCGCCGGGCGCTTGAAGAAATAAGATGTACCCAGGTCGCCTTGCAGCGCATCTCCGACAAACCGGCTGTACTTGACGATAAACGGATCGTTGAGACCCAGCTCGTCACGAAGTTGTTGACGTTCAGCTTCTGATACCGACTGCCCCACCAGCTCTCGCAGCGGGTCGCCAAGGTTATCCTGAATGGCAAACGCCACCAGACTGATCACAAACATCACTATCAGTGCCTGAAACAGGCGCTTGACCAGAAACGTAAACATTCCCTGCCCCTTTTTTCATCCTTAAAAACAGCACCGGCCGATGCCGGTGCTGACAAGCTGCCGGTTACCCGGCAGCGGTAGTGCTATTACTCTTCAACAACCAAGTCGCCGAAGTACGGGAAGTTCATACCGTTAACAATCGAGCCAATCTTGAGATTGGTTTTGGCAGCCCAAGATGGGTCCTGCCAGTGCAGCGGAACAAACGCGGCATCGTTGTACAGTAGCTCTTCAACCTTCTTGAGCATCGCGCTGCGCTTCTCTAGGTCGGTTTCTTTGTTGGCATCAATAATCAACTGGTCCACTTCTTTGTTTGAGTAGTGGCCACAGTTGTACTGGCCTTTACCTGTGCCTTCATCACGGGTCATGGTCAGGAACTCGGTAAAGTTCGCCGAATCCTCTGTGTCCGGATGCCAGCCAATCATCATCATGTCTGCCGCACAGACATCGAACTCAGGCCAGTACTGGGCTTTTGGCAGGGTCTTGAGGTCAACCTTGATACCAATTTTCGCCAGCATCGCTGCCGCAGCCTGTGAAATCTTGTCATCATTCACATAACGGTTGTTCGGCGACATCATGGTTAGGGTAAAGCCATTTTCGTAGCCCGCTTCTTTCATCAGCTGCTTGGCTTTTTCAACATCAAAGCGAGGAGCTAGGCTCTCGTCATAACCCGCGTAACCCACTGGGCTCTGCTGGCCTGCAGCCGTTGCTGCACCTTTCATGACACGCTTGGCGATACCCTCGTTGTTAATCGCGTAAACGATCGCCTGACGAACACGGACATCCTTCAGTGCTTCGTTGGAGTTCTGGTTCATCTGGAAAGTGATGATACGGGTACCCGGCATGGTGATCAGTTCGACATCCTTCGAACGCTCAATACGGTTGTAGTCGTTAGGGCCAACCGGAGCAATCATATCGACACCACCAGACAGCAGGGCGGCAACACGGGTCGCATCTTCTTTGATAGGAACAAGGGTCAGCTTGTCGACATTACCCTCGGAGCCTTTGTCCCAGTAGTCGGCAAAGCGTTCAAACTCAACTTTTACACCCTGCTCACGGGATGTCACGATAAATGGACCCGTACCTGAAATGTTGCCGGAAGCAAAAGAGTTACCGTGCTTCACCAACTCCGCTTTGTCTTTGCCGTCAGCCGTTTTACCGGTGTAGAACTTGCTGTCCATCGGGAAGATGTAAGTGGCTACGTTCTCTACCAGCGGGTAGGTACCGTCAGTTTTGATCTCAACCGTGTAGTCATCAACCTTGGTCAAAGACAGTAGTGGCTCGAAGATACCCTTGAAGTCAGGGGATTCTTTCAGGCGGGCAAACGTCCATACCACATCATCAGCAGTCAGCTCATTGCCGGAATGGAACTTCACACCTTTGCGTAGGTTAAAGCGCATTGTTTCGTTATCAACACGATCCCAGCTCTCTGCAAGACGCGGCTCGAACTCCATATCCTGGGTAAAGCGGATGAGTGGATCAAAAACCATGTGAGATAGCTGCATCGTACCGCCAGACAGTTGCTCATGCGGATCAAGTGATACTGGATCTGCGTCATAGGCAACTTTGATTTCGGCAGCAGCGGCACTAAAACTCAGGCCGGCAGCCATTAGGGCAACGGCCAATTTGGTCTTGATGGTTTTCATTGCATAGCTCCTTTATGCGGGGAGGTAACTCCCTTGCTGTTGTGTTTGCTTTTGTTATGTCCGGATGCCGCTGTTGCCAGCGGCTTGAATGGATTAAGCTAACTTCAGTCCTTCCTGACTCATGCCCTTGAACTCAGGCATCAGCGAGATCAACTGGCGGCTGTATGGGTGTTGTGGCGCCGTAAACAGTTGTTCTGTTGGGGCCACCTCAAGCAAGGTCCCCTTTTGCATCACCCCAATCCGGTCACACATCTGGCGGATCACCGGGAGGTCATGGCTGATAAACAACATAGTCAGGTTCAGCTCATCCTGAAGGTCTTTAAGCAGGTTAAGAATTTGCGCCTGTACCGACACATCCAATGCTGAGGTCGGCTCATCACAAATCAATAGGCGGGGACGGGTTGCCAGGGCCCTAGCAATTGATATCCGCTGGCGCTGGCCACCGGAGAACTCATGCGGGTACTTCACACCGGATGCACTGCCCAAACCGACATGATCGAGCAGATCATTGACGATCTGGCGGGTCTGGCTCTCGCTTTCAGTCAATTTGTGGAAACGGATAGGCTCGGCGATGATATCGGCGATCTTCATCCGCGGGTTCATCGAGGTATATGGGTTCTGGAACACCATCTGCATCTGACGACGCAATGGGCGGCGCTCAGCTTCGTTCTTGAGGGCTGTCAGGTCAACGCCCTCAAAGGTAATTTTGCCGGAGTTAGGCGGGTACAAGCCAGTGATCGCCCTGGCAATGGTCGACTTGCCGGAGCCCGATTCACCCACCAGGCCAAAGGTTTCACCCTCAAAGATTTCAAAGCTGACATCATTGTTGGCCTGGACATATTCACGGCGACTCTCGAAGAAAGAGTCCTTGGTGACAAAACGCAGGTTAACGTTTTCTACCTGTAACAAGGCACCGGTATAACTGCGCTGGTCTTCACTTTGGCCAAGCCAGTGGTTCTTCACATCCAATTGGCTCATTTCCTGGGCTTCTTCGATGTAGCTCACCAGCGGGAAGCGCTTGAGTTTGATATCCGAGCGCGGCACAGCAGAAATCAGGCTCTGGGTGTACGGGTGGTTAGGACGGCACAAAACCTGCTCGGTATCGCCCATTTCCACCAGGTCACCACGGTACATCACAGCCACTCGGTCAGTGACGTTGGAGACGACACCCATGTCGTGGGTCACCAGCATACAGCCAACGTTTTTCTTCTGACAAAGTTCACGAATTAGGTTGAGGATTTGGTCCTGGATAGAGACATCCAGTGCCGTCGTCGGCTCATCGGCAATAATAAGGTCCGGCTCACCGGCCAAGGCAATGGCAATCACGACGCGCTGACGCATACCACCGGAAAATTGGTGCGGATACTGCTTGATACGTAACTCAGGTTGCGGGATCCCGACCTGTTCCATCAAATTGATGGCACGCTTGACGGCCTCTTCCTGACTCACCTTGAGGTTAGTCACTATGGTCTCTGTCAGCTGCTGCTCAACCGTAAACAATGGGTTGAGCGAGGTCATTGGGTCCTGAAAGATAAAACCAATTTTCGACCCACGAACCGAGCGCATCTGCTCCGGTGTTAGGCCCGAAATCAGCTCACCATCAAGGAAAACATCACCACTCGCCACCCGGCCCGGGGGGCTGAGCAAATCAATCACCGCATTACCCACGGTTGATTTACCGGCGCCGGACTCACCGACCACGCCGACAATCTCCCCTCGCTCAATCGAAAACGAGAGCGATTTCACTGCCGCATGAACCCCATGTCGTGATGGGTATTCGATACGCAGGTTTTTTACTTCCAATAAAGCCATTACCAGACCCCAACTGCTTGGCAGTGTTCTGCCCTGTCTGAAAAATTGAATCCCTTCTTTCAGCATAATTTGCTGAATATATGTTCAGAACACAATCTGTCAAATATTTCACAAAAAATCAACAATGCATTCGTAAAAACCAGCAAAACGAATAAAAAAAGAATAAATAATCACATTGCGAGAAAGAAGAGTAAGAAATCAGGAGCAAATGCAGGTAAGACCACCACACATAACACAGATAACTAGCAGTGAAAGCGACTGCAAATCCAGTTATATGATATAGCTAACACTTTTTGGAATTGCATAAATAATCAAAAAGCCAAAAACAGTACTTAACAATATAGAAACAAACACCGTACTATTACCATGCGGTGATGTGATATACCGGATTACCACCGATATCCAGAGGGGTAATCTATTCAAAATAGTTTTTAGCAGCAGATCACACTATTGAAGGGGAAGGGGTTAGCCCCAAAAGGAGTGGGCTTGTTTATGGATTCTTGAATGGAAAAAGAGGCATAACTAGGAGAAACGAAAAAAGCCCCGTCATTTCTGACGAGGCTTTCAATGGTGGTCGGTGAAGAGGGATTCGAACCCCCGACCCTCTGGTCCCAAACCAGATGCGCTACCAAACTGCGCTATTCACCGACAATGTTTTAGGCTGATGCCAAGGTATCAAGATACCTGAAATAATGGGGTGGCTAACGGGATTCGAACCCGCGACAACCGGAATCACAATCCGGGACTCTACCAACTGAGCTATAGCCACCGCTGTAAGTGGTCGGTGAAGAGGGATTCGAACCCCCGACCCTCTGGTCCCAAACCAGATGCGCTACCAAACTGCGCTATTCACCGACTTAATTCTTTTCCTTGGTTTCACTCCGAGAGGGTTACCCTCTGGTCCGCTATTCCCAAGAGCCGTGATGCACTATCAAACTAGGCAATTCACTGACTTAATTCTGTTGAGGTTTTCACCCCTAGATACTGATATTATAATCAATACCCTAAAATATGGGGTGGCTAACGGGATTCGAACCCGCGACAACCGGAATCACAATCCGGGACTCTACCAACTGAGCTATAGCCACCAATGTTTCTTTGCCAATACGATCCTGTCCGGAATGGCGCGCCCGAAAGGATTCGAACCTTCGACCTTTGGCTCCGGAGGCCAACGCTCTATCCAGCTGAGCTACGGGCGCATGCCCTATCGGCGGAGGTGAATATTACGGATCGGGACCCCTGTCGTAAAGTGTTTTTTTAAGTTTTTTTCTCGTTCGCTGCAAATATAGGCAAATAACTGTTGATTAGTATCATACAAAAGCAGCCGCCTAGTTTATCGCAAGGAAAATAGGGGATATAATCACGATGTTTTTACATATTAAACATTTTGTAAATAATCACTGCCTTGTCTCAACAGTTTGACTAACAACAAGCACGAATAAGACTGTGGCAATCGCACATAATGATCTGGAAGTGTAAGGTGAGCTCAATGGAATTTTCTCTTCGACAACTTATGGTAGCGGCCGTTGCTGCCCTGGCATTTACCGGCACTGCAGTCGCAGCCGACATGTCAGATGAAGCTATCGCAGAACGTATCAAACCGATAGGCTCCGTTTACCTTGAGGGCGATGCCCCAGCAGGCCCAGCGGTTGCTGCCGGCCCGCGTAGCGGTGATGCCGTGTACGGAACCTTCTGTGCAGCCTGTCATGGAACAGGAGTTATGGGAGCACCTAAGATTGGTGATTCAGCAGACTGGAGCGAACGTATCGCCAAGGGCAATGATGTGCTGGCCGACCACGCTATCAACGGCTTCAATGCCATGCCGGCAAAAGGCTCTTGTATGGACTGTAGCGATGACGAAATTATTGCCGCTATCGACCATATGATTGCCGGCTTGTAAATCCCCCTTTCCCTACAACAAAAAAAGCGAGCGCCTTTCGGCCCTCGCTTTTTTATTGTCCTTAAACCGGCAACCACGGTGCTATTTCTTGAACATCGCCCGGATATTGGCAATGTGGGCTTGCCCCTTCTGCATGCGCTGCTCTTGGGTTATCGGCTTCTTGTCTGCCTCCCATTCCAGGTCATCCTGTGGCAACTCGAACAAAAACCGGCTAGGCTCAGGTTTAATTAGCTCACCAAATTGCCTACGCTCCTTACACAGGGTAAAGGTCAGCTCTTTCTGGGCCCGGGTAATACCCACGTAAGCAAGGCGGCGCTCTTCCTCGACATTGTCTTCGTCTACACTGGTCTGGTGCGGCAGAATACCTTCTTCGGTTCCAACCAGATAAACGTAAGGGAACTCCAAGCCTTTAGAGGCATGCAGTGTCATCAGCTGAACCTGATCGGCATCGTCATCATCTTCGCCACGCTCCATCATATCGCGCAAGGTCAAACGCTGGACGACTTCCTTGAGGGTCTTCTCTTCCTGATCGTAGTTATCCCCTTCAAGGTCGGCCGTTATCCAGCTATAGAGATCCGAGACGTTCTTCATCCGCATTTCGGCAGCTTTAGGACTCGCCGAGGTCTCATATAGCCAGTCTTCATAATTGATATCCCTGACTAACTGGCGGACTGCTGCTACCGTATCGCCACGCTCGGCATTATCAGACAATTCAACCACCCAACGGGTAAATCGCTGGAGGGACTCCAAGCCACGCCCGGACAGGTGCTGCTCGAGCCCCATCTCAAAGCTGGCAGCAAACAAACTCTTACCGCGCATGTTGGCGTAGGTGCCGAGTTTCTCCAGCGTCACCGGGCCAATCTCACGGCGCGGGGTATTAACAATACGCAGGAAGGCATTGTCATCATCTAGGTTGGTCAACAAGCGAAGGTAAGCCATGATGTCCTTGATCTCGGCGCGCGAGAAGAATGATGTGCCCCCGGAAATCTTGTAAGGGATCCGGTTTTGCATCAGCGCCTTTTCAAACAACCGTGATTGGTGGTTACCCCGATAGAGGATAGAGTAATCCTTATACTGGGTATTGTTGAGGAAGCGGTGGGCAATCAATTCCCCTACCACTTTCTCCGCTTCGTGTTCTTCATTCTTGGCGGTGATCACCTTGAGCATCTCGCCATCGGGGATCTCAGAGAACAGCGTTTTTTCGAAAACGTGCGGGTTGTTGGCAATCAAAATGTTGGCGGTACGCAGGATACGGCTGGTTGAGCGGTAGTTCTGCTCCAGCTTAATGACTTTCAGCGATGGGAAATCTTTGTTGAGCAGCACCAAGTTTTCCGGCTGGGCCCCCCGCCAGGAATAAATAGACTGGTCATCATCGCCAACCACGGTAAAGCGGGCACGCTCACCCACCAGCAACTTAACGAAGATATACTGGCTGGTATTGGTATCCTGATATTCATCCACCAGCAGGTAACGGATCTTATTCTGCCAGCGCTGGCGCACTTCCTGGTTATCACGCAGCAGCAGCACCGGCATCAAAATCAGATCATCAAAGTCGAGCGCGTTGTACGCTTTCATCTGGCGCTGGTACATCTCATAGCAATAAGCAAACATCTGGTCGCGCTCGCTAGAGGCGCGGGCCTTGGCTTCTGCAGGCGACAGCATGTCATTCTTCCAGTTGGAGATGGTCGACAATAGTTGCTTCAGCAGATCTTTATCGCCATCGATCTGCTGCTCTGTCAGCTCTTTGAGCAAGGCCATCTGATCTTGGTCATCGAACAAGGAGAAGCTTGCTTTGAGTCCCAACGCCTTGTATTCGCGACGGATAATATTCAGCCCAAGAGTGTGGAAGGTCGAGACCATCAAGCCCTTGGCTTCCTGTTTGCCCAGCGTCTGGCCGACCCGCTCTTTCATCTCCCGGGCAGCCTTGTTAGTAAAGGTCAAGGCCGCGATGTTACGGGCTTTGTAGTCACATTGCTGAACCAGATAGGCAATCTTGTTGGTGATCACCCGGGTCTTGCCCGAGCCTGCGCCGGCAAGGACCAAACACGGTCCGGCGACGTATTTTACCGCTTCGTTTTGCCTTGGGTTCAGTTTCATTGACTTATCCTGTGTTGATCTTCGGGTCAGCAGGCGCATTGTAGCGGGTTCACCGGCATTGTCTATTCGACTCCCTATCAAGCCTGCTTATCCCGACGATATAAAAAATTGCTTGCACATATAATCAGGCACCATAAAATGATGAATGAACATTCATTCATCATCTTTATTTACAACTGCCTTTTTATGAGTGACAAGAAAAAACGCATCCTTCAAGCAACAGAAAAGTTGCTGGCGGAACATGGCTTTCACGGGATTTCGATGCAAATGGTGGCCAAGGAGGCAGGGGTAGCCGCAGGGACGATTTATCGTTACTTCGAGGACAAAGAAGATCTGTTGCACCAGCTTCATGATCACATTTTGGCCTATGTCGCGAACAAAATCAGCCAGAACGTGTCAGATGACATGCCATTGCAGCATAGGTTTCGCACCATGTGGCTCAACATCTGGAACATGGCAACCCAGGAAGATGCCCCACTGATCAACCGAGGCCAGTTCGAAAACCTGCCACGGCGCGAAAGCCATGAACAAAAACTATTAGAAAAGAAAATGTTCGCCAAGGTGAATACGTTATTCGAGGAGGGCAAGGCCAGTGGCCTGTTCAAAAACCTCGATAACGAAATCTTGAGCGCACTAAGCCTTGAGCCAAGCGCTTGTTTGGCCCGCAAACATATAAACGGCGTTTACCAGGTCAGCGATGAAGCCCTCGAGGCAGCTATCCAAGCATCGTGGGACGCCATAATTCAGCATTAACATTAGCTAACTTCGGAGCACACCCAACAATGAAAAAATGGATAGTGATGCTACTGGTCGCGATTCTGCTTTTCGGCAGCGTGATTGGTTTCAATCTCTTCAAACAAAAAAAGATCGCCGAGTACATGGCCAATATGCCCGAGCCTGATTTTCCAGTGACGGTTACAACAGCGGCTCCAAGCAACTGGGTACCGGCCATCGAAGCGATCGGCTTTATCGAACCAAATCAGGGTGTCACCATCACCACGGAAGTATCGGGTGTGATCCAAAGCATCGATTTTGAATCCGGTGCGACGGTAAAAGCCGAGCAACAGCTTTTGGCTCTAGACTCTGATGTGGAAAATGCCAACCTGAAGAGTTCCCAGGCCCGCCTTCCAGCAGCCAAAGCCAAATATGAGCGCTACCGCGGCCTATTCAAAAAAGGTTCTATCTCCAAAGAAGCCTTTGATGATGCCGAAGCGTCTTACTTCTCGCTGGTTGCCGATATCGAAAGCTTGAAAGCAACTATCGAGCGACGCACTATCAAGGCACCGTTTGACGGTGTGGTCGGCCTACGCAATGTATTCTTGGGTGAATATATCCAGCCAGGCAAAGATGTGGTCCGCCTTGAAGACACCTCGCTAATGAAACTGCGCTTTACCGTGCCACAAACCGATATCTCCGAGATCCATTTAGGCCAGCAAGTAGAAATCTTTGTTGATGCCTACCCGGAAACGCCATTTAGCGGTGAAATCAGTGCTATCGAGCCTGCGGTCAACTACCAGAGCGGTCTCGTCCAGGTCCAAGCTGACATCCCGAATAATGAAGGCCAGCTTCGCAGCGGTATGTTCGCCCGTGCCCATATCATCCTGCCAACACTGGAAGATCAGATCATCCTGCCACAGACAGCCATCACCTACACCCTGTACGGCGATAACGTCTACCTGGCAGGCGAAGATGAAAACGGTGTATTGCGCGTCAAGCAGTCTGTGGTCAAAGTTGGCGAGCGTAAAGGTAACAGCGTCCACATCCTCGACGGTGTTAAAGCCGGTGATACAGTGGTCACTTCCGGCCAGGTACGCCTGAGTAACCACGCTAAAGTCCGTGTGGTTGAAAGCAACTCGCTGGAAGCTCCAGCTGAAACCCCAATGCTGTGATCCGGAGGAGACATGCGCTTTACAGATGTTTTTATTAAACGTCCTGTGTTAGCGGTATCGATCAGCTTTTTGATCGCCCTCCTTGGCCTGCAGGCAATTTTCAAAATGCAGGTCCGGGAATACCCTGACATGACCAATACCGTAGTAACGGTCACCACCAGCTACTACGGCGCCAGTGCCGACCTGATCCAGGGCTTTATTACCCAGCCACTGGAACAGGCTATCGCACAGGCTGACAATATCGACTTCATGACCTCGTCATCGGTGCTGGGTTCCTCAACCATCACAGTCACCATGAAGCTGAACACCGACCCGAATGCGGCACTGGCAGATATCCTGGCCAAGACCAACTCGGTACGTTCGCAGTTGCCTAAGGAAGCCGAAGACCCGACAGTTACCATGTCGACCGGCTCGACGACGGCGGTGATGTATATCGGTTTCACCAGTGATGAGCTGGTATCAAGCCAGATCACCGACTACCTTGAGCGAGTGATCAACCCGCAGCTATTCACTGTTAACGGTGTGTCCAAGGTTGATCTGTACGGCGGTATGAAATACGCCCTGCGTGTTTGGTTAGATCCGGCCAAAATGGCTGCCTACAGCCTGACTGCCTCGGATGTGATGAACGTACTCAATGCCAACAACTACCAGTCGGCAACCGGTCAGGCGACCGGCGAGTTCGTGCTTTACAACGGTACGGCAGATACTCAGGTAACCAACACTGACGAGCTGGAAAAACTGGTTGTTTCTACCCAGGAAGGCCAGGTGATCCGCCTTGGTGATATCGCCAAAGTCACCCTAGAGAAGAGCCATGATGTCTACCGTGCGTCTGCCAACGGTGAAGAGGCTGTCGTAGCTGCCATCAATGCGGCGCCAAGCGCCAACCCAATCAACATCGCAGCCGATGTCTACGAGCTATTGCCTGAGTTGCAACGCAACATGCCAAGCAATATCTCGATGAACATCATGTACGACTCCACCATTGCGATTAACGAGTCGATCAATGAGGTTATCAAAACCATTGCCGAAGCAGCGCTGATTGTACTGGTCGTGATCACCCTGTTCCTAGGCTCACTGCGTGCGGTTATCATCCCGATTGTCACCATCCCGCTATCACTGATTGGTGTAGCCATGGTAATGCAGTCATTCGGTTTCTCGTGGAACCTGATGACCCTGCTGGCAATGGTACTGGCTATCGGCCTGGTGGTAGATGACGCCATCGTTGTTTTGGAAAACGTTGACCGCCATATCAAGGAAGGGGAATCACCATTCCGTGCGGCGATTATCGGTACCCGTGAGATCGCAGTACCGGTTATCGCCATGACCCTGACACTGGGTGCGGTATATGCCCCTATCGCTATGATGGGTGGGATCACCGGCTCGCTGTTCAAGGAATTCGCCCTGACCCTGGCCGGTGCGGTATTCGTATCGGGGATCATCGCCCTGACGCTATCGCCGATGATGTGTTCGAAGATGCTTAAGGCCAATGAGAAGCCGAGCAAGTTCGAGACCACAGTCCACCACTTCCTCGATCGCATGACCAACCGCTACGAGAAGATGCTTGGCGGGATCATGAAAATGCGTCCGGTGGTGATAGTGTTCGCCCTGATCGTATTCGGTACCCTACCGTTGTTGTTCAAGTTCATCCCGAGTGAACTGGCACCATCGGAAGATAAGGGCGTACTCGTAATGATGGGGACGGCGCCGTCTAACGCCAACCTTGATTACATCGAGAACACCATGGGTGAAGTCAACCGTATTCTGGTCGAGCAGCCTGAAGTCGCGTTTGCCCAGGTCTTCTCTGGCGTGCCTAACTCCAACCAGGCCTTCGGTATTGCCTCTATGGTGCCTTGGAGCGAGCGTGAAGCGAGCCAGGCTGACGTGGTTAAGCGTGTCACTGACTTGGTCAAAGACGTACCGGAGATGGCAGTAACGGCTTTCCAGATGCCTGAGCTACCGGGTGCGGGTTCAGGCCTGCCTATCCAGTTCGTCATCACCACGCCGAACAGCTTCGAGAGCCTGTTCCAGATCAGTAGCGATATTTTGGGCAAGGTGAAAACCAACCCAATGTTCGTCTACTCGGATCTCGACCTGAACTACGACTCGGCAACGATGAAGATCAAGATCGACAAGGACAAGGCCGGTGCCTATGGCGTGACTATGCAGGATATCGGTATGACCCTGAGTACCATGATGGCCGACGGTTATGTTAACCGTATCGACCTTAATGGCCGCTCTTACGAGGTGATCCCACAGGTTGAGCGTAAATACCGCCTCAACCCGGAATCCCTCAAGGGCTACTATGTCCGCGCAGCTGACGGCAATGCCATTCCATTGGGTAGCCTGGTAACGATTGAAGTGATCTCCGAGCCACGCTCGCTGCCTCACTTCAACCAGTTGAACTCAGCAACCGTCGGCGCGGTTCCTGCACCCGGCGTCGCGATGGGTGATGCCATCAATTGGTTCCAGACCGAAGCCGCTAGCACGCTACCAGCCGGTTACCAGCATGACTTCATGGGTGAAGCCCGCCAGTTCGTGACCGAAGGTAATGCACTGTACACCACCTTTGCCCTGGCACTGGCGATCATCTTCCTGGTTCTGGCTATCCAGTTCGAATCACTGCGCGATCCGCTGGTTATCATGGTCTCGGTTCCGCTGGCTATCTGTGGTGCCCTGATCGCCCTGGCATGGGGCGCAGCCTCGATGAACATCTACTCGCAGGTCGGTTTGATCACCCTGATTGGTCTTATCACCAAGCACGGTATCTTGATTTGTGAGGTTGCCAAAGAAGAGCAGCTGCACCACAAGAAAGACCGTATGGCAGCTGTTATGGAAGCGGCGAAAATTCGTCTGCGTCCAATCCTGATGACCACGGCGGCGATGATTGCTGGTCTGATCCCGCTGTTGTATGCCACCGGTGCCGGTGCAGCCCAGCGCTTCAGTATCGGTATTGTTATCGTTGCCGGCCTGGCTATCGGTACGGTGTTCACCCTGTTTGTACTACCGGTGATATACACCTACTTGGCTAGTATCCACAAGCCACTGCCAGTCTTCGTCGAGGACAAAGACTTGGAAAAGCTTAAGCGTGCCGATGAAGCACGCAACGCCTTGAAAGAAGCGCACGATAGCTAAACAGAAAGACTGAAGATCAAGAGGCCGTTTTTAACGGCCTCTTTTATTTTGTACCAACAGCAACGACAATCCTGTTATATTTGAATAAAATAACGACAACAGATGAAATGCCGTTACGGAGTTAACTAAGCTATGTTTGATCCAAAGAAACTTGAGCAAGTGGCCAAGCAAATCCAGGACGCGATGCCTCAGCCAGTTAAAGAGCTGGGTAATGATGTAGAACAGAAAGTTCGCCAAGTGATCCAAGCACAGCTTGGTAAGTTGGATGTGGTTAGCCGCGAAGAATTTGATGTACAGACCCAGGTGCTGCTGCGTACCCGCCAGAAGCTATCCGCCCTTGAGCAGAAGCTTGATGAGTTGGAAAACCGCATGGCGCCAAAGGCTGATACTGAACAAGAGTAATTATTGGTAAAACAGCCAACAAAAAGCCCGGGTGATGCATCACCTGGGCTTTTTTTATTGTTTAGACTTTGGGAGGATTAACCACCCACAGCGATACGCTTCATATCTGTCATGTAGCCACGCAGCTCTTCACCGATGTACTCAACCGGGTGGTTGCGGATTGTGTCGTTCACGGCGATTAGGGTCGCGTTATCAACCTGGTTAGAGGTCTCACCTAGGCCTTTGCCGATAACATCCGTTCCTACTGATGGCATGAACTTCTCGCGAAGCAGCGGGGTTGCTACGTTAGCGAACAAGTAGTTACCGTATTCAGCAGTATCAGAGATAACCACGTTCATCTCGTACAGGCGCTTACGGGCAATAGTGTTGGCAATCAGCGGAAGCTCGTGCAGTGACTCGTAGTAAGCCGACTCTTCGATAATGCCAGAAGCCGTCATCGCTTCGAACGCTAGTTCAACACCGGCACGTACCATCGCCACCATCAAAATACCGTTGTCGAAGTACTCTTGCTCAGAGATTTCTACGTCTGTATCTGGGTAGTTTTCAAACTGGGTTTCGGCTGTTTCGCCACGCCAGCCCAGTAGGTTCACATCGTCGTTGGCCCAGTCTGCCATCATGGTGCTAGAGAAGTGGCCAGTGATGATGTCATCCATGTGCTTGTTGTAAAGCGGACGCATTAGCTCTTTTAGCTCTTCAGATAGCTCAAAAGCTTTCACTTTCGCTGGGTTAGACAGACGGTCCATCATGTGGGTGATACCACCGAACTTCAGCGCTTCTGTGATGGTTTCCCAACCATACTGAAGAAGTTTACCGGCGTAGCCTGCATCAACACCATCGGCAATCATCTTCTCGTAACATACAATCGAGCCTGCCTGTAGCATACCGCAAAGGATAGTCTGCTCGCCCATCAGGTCAGATTTCACTTCGGCAACGAAAGATGATTCCAACACACCAGCGCGGTGACCGCCAGTTGCAGCAGCCCAAGCTTTTGCGATTTCAAGGCCATCACCTTGAGGGTCATTTTCTGGGTGAACCGCAATCAGGGTTGGAACACCAAAGCCACGCTTGTACTCTTCACGTACTTCAGTACCTGGACATTTAGGCGCAACCATTACCACTGTAATATCAGGGCGGATCTGCATACCTTCTTCAACGATGTTGAAGCCATGAGAGTAGCCCAGTGACGCACCTTGCTTCATCAACGGCATTACCGTTTCAACCACATTGGTGTGCTGCTTGTCCGGCGTCAGGTTAACAACCAGATCCGCTTGAGGGATCAGGTTTTCGTAGCTGCCTACCTCAAAACCGTTTTCTTTGGCGTTCTTGTAAGACTGGCGCTGCTCATCAATTGCAGCCTGACGTAGGGCATAGGCCACATCCAAGCCAGAGTCACGCATGTTCAGGCCCTGGTTAAGGCCCTGGGCACCACAACCAACAATCACGACCTTCTTACCTTTGAGGTAATCTGCCTCGTTAGCGAACTCGTTGCGGTCCATAAAACGGCAACGGCCTAGTTGGTCTAATTGCTGGCGAAGGTTTAGGGTATTGAAATAATTAGCCATAACAGCGAACTCCGTGAAAATTATTATCCTTGGGCCGACAGTGCTTGTCGAATAATCCGATAGTAGATCAGGCAGTAAATTGCGCAAAGTGATATATTCACAATAAGTCATTGCAAAAAGTGCAACATGGAAGATGAACATAAAAACCTTGCAGTTATTCCTTCACCTGTGCGAGTCCAAAAGCTTCAGCCAAACCGCCCAGGCCATGCATATCAGCCCATCGGCCCTTAGCCGGATCGTCCAACGACTGGAAGAGGACTTGGGACAAACCCTGTTTGTCCGTGACAACCGCAGTGTCGAACTGACCTCTGCAGGACAGACCCTATTGCCAACAGCGGCATTGATTGTCTCCAATTGGCTGGAGGTCAAAGCCGAACTGGCTGACCATCACCACAAGCTGCAGGGTAAACTGACGCTCTTTTGCTCAGTCACTGCCAGTTACAGCCACCTGCCTGATATCCTCAACCGTTTCCGCCAACTCTATCCCCAGGTAGAAATACAACTGCTCACCGGCGACCCGGCCCAAGCCATCGATAAAGTTCAGAACGATGAGGCCGATATAGCAATTGCAGCCAAACCAGATACCTTACCGGGCAAACTGACCTATACCGAGCTAGACAATGTCTCGATGTCGGTTATTACTCCCCTGCTACCGCCAGCAAGCCTGCAAAAGGCACTGGCAGACCCGCCGAATTGGGCCAGCCTGCCTTTTATTTTGCCTGAGTCCGGTACCGCCAGGGATAAAGCCGATAAGTGGTTAAAAAGCAAAAAGATAAAACCCCAAATTTATGCCCAGGTCGGCGGCCATGAAGCGATTGTCAGTATGGTCGCGCTGGGCTGTGGGGTAGGCATAGCCCCTGATGTGGTCATTGAAAATAGCCCGGTAGGGAACAAGGTCAAACGGCTAGAAAAAGAAAAAGTGCATCCGATGCAATTAGGGCTGTGTTGTAAACAGAGCCGTCAACATGAGCCGTTACTCTATGCGCTACTCAATCTGTTTGGCTGCAATTAATTTTTCAATGGAATAATAATAATGCCTCAACCAATCTTAACTCATTCGTACTACTCTGATTTTTACGCAGCCAAGGGCTATGACTTCCTAAAACAAGTAGCAAAAAGCTACAGTACGCCGAACAACCTAATCATTTTTTCAGTCATGCATTGCTATGAAGGCTCCCTACCTTATATTAATGTGCTGGCTGAGCTTGCCCACCAATTGATCTTTATTCCCAAAGGGGCAACAGCCAATGGCAATAGCGCTATCAAAGAGACCATCGAAAAACTGCCAAGTTGCTCGATTGCCAACGATACGGTTACCAAAGAGCAACTGCGTGATCCTCTATTTGCCGAAGCCTTTATTCGTCAGCACATCACCGCTGACAGCAAGTTCCTACTGCTCGACCACGGCGGGTACTTCTCCCATGCCATCGAGCACCTCGGCAACGTATTCCAAGAGCAACTGATCGGTATCACTGAGCTCACTGCTAATGGTTTGTACAAGTACCTCAACCGCACCATGAACCACCCGCTAGTAACCGTCTCCCACCTTAGTATCAAGGCGCCTGCCGACTACGAGGCTTCGGAGTGTATCGTCCACTATTCCGATCAGATCCTGCGTGAAGAGTTTGGCCTTAAACTCAATAACGATGGGTTCCTCAAGGTTGGGGTCATTGGGGCCGGGAATCTCGGCTGCGGGGTGATCCAATACCTTAAAGGCAAGGCAATCGGTAACATTTATGTCGCCGATATTGATCCGAGGAGGCTAACCCAGTTTCCCCGCAACGGCGTCCAGGTTTGTTCCATAGAGCGCTTAATCCGAGAATGTAACCTCATCTATTGCTGTACCGGCAATGGGGCGATTCCGGAGCACCTGCTCGATAACATCAGTGATAACAGCTTTATTGCCACTGTGACCTCTGCCGATGATGAACTCAACCTACCCACCTTGATTGCCAATGGGGCGCTCACTGAGGTAGGCGGTAATAAACTGATCCGAGAATACCAAACCAGAAAGGGGCATCGCCTATACCTGTTGGCTGGCGGCGAATCGGCCAATACCCCATTCAAAACGGGGATGGGAGACCCAACCCTCTACCTGTTCGAAGCCGCCCATATGCTGGCTGGACTTCAGTTGCTCTGCCAGCCAGACAGATTTAACTCAGGTATACAGCCTCTAAGTGAAAGTGATGAAACCGCTATCGCCGAGCACTGGTTAAGGCATTTTTATAATTATCAATGAGGAAGAGTGGCGATGGGCGAACCAGATTGTTTGAAATAGCTTAACCATTTCAAGATCCTGCTCTTCCTTTAGCCTCTAGCCGCTTTTCCAATGGCCATGTTTCCTCGCTTTTCCTATAGCCCCAAGCCATTAGCCTCTGGCCTGAAACGTAAAAAGCCCTGCTATCACTAGCAGGGCTTCTAAATTCATATCGAAGTACTGGGATTACATTACTGCTCTTCAGCTTTGCTCTTATGCTTCTCCCCGAGCCTAGGGCCTGTTCTTCCCAGGTCCTTACATTTGCCGAAGGCCAAACGTAAAAAAGCCCAAGCATTTCAGCTTGGGCTTAATATATGTGGCACAGGGCTAGGTTTACATTAATGCCCTTCAGGTAAGGAGAGGCTGTTGACCTTATGCTTTTGATCTTATGCTTTTGATCTTATGCTTTTCCCCGAGCCCAGGGCCCGCTCCTCCCAGCGCCTTACGTTTTGCCTAAGGCCAAAACGTAAAAAAGCCCGAGTCGTAAGACTCGGGCTTAGTATAAGTG
>NZ_JACSOF010000045.1:0-42061 GCF_014349205.1 Photobacterium sp. BZF1 | reverse complement strand
GCCGCATTCTGTGCAATATGATTGGTCAGTGGGTAGCAAACGGTGAAGTGCCTAATGATATCAACATGCTTGGTAAGATGGTGCAGGACATCTGTTTCAATAATGCCAAACACTACTTCGCCCTACCGGGAGAGCAAGCATGAAACGCGTAGCCCTTATCGGCGAGTGCATGATTGAACTCAACGGCGCGCCGTTTGGTGATATGCATCAGACTTACGGTGGTGATTCCCTCAATACGGCTGTCTATCTGGCCCGTACTGCAGGTATGTCAGCCGAAGTCCATTACGTGTCAGCACTTGGTTCCGATGCCATCAGTGACGGTATGATCGCGCGTTGGCAGGAAGAAGGTGTTAGTACCGGCTTGGTTCTCCGTGATGGTTCCCGCCAGCCTGGATTGTACTTGATCCAACTTGATGACAAAGGCGAGCGCACTTTCCTCTACTGGCGCAACCAATCAGCAGCCCGTTACATGCTACAACATGATGATTTCGAGCATATAGCAACACAACTTGGCAAGATGGATATGATCTACCTCAGCGGGATCAGTCTGGCTATCTTGCCGCAGCAAGACCGCCAAAAACTTGTTGAGCTACTTGGGCTTCTAGCTGAATCCGGTGTCGATATCTTGTTTGATACCAATTACCGCCCTGCCCTGTGGGAGTCAGCCGAACAGGCTCAAGAGTGCTACCAGCAGGTATTTTCCTACACGGCTTTGGCTCTCGTTACCAATGATGACGAAGCCAACCTGTGGGGCGATAGTAACGAAGAAGTGACTTTGGAGAGGCTGAAAGCCGCTGGCGTACGCCAAGCGGTTGTCAAAATGGGCGCGAAGGGGAACTACTACGAGGACTTCACCACCCAGACCCGCACCTTTGTCGCTACCACACCGGTCAAGCAAGTAATCGACACCACCTCTGCCGGCGACTCGTTCAATGCCGGCTTCATGGCTGGCTTGGTAAATGGTAAATCTCCGGTGAAATGCTCGGAACAAGGCCATCAACTGGCAGGCACAGTCATCCAGCACAAAGGGGCAATTATCCCTGCTGGGGCAATGTCACACATTGAATTTAACGAACAACAACCTGCTCTCTCTGAACAATAAAAAGGAAGACTCAACAATGAGCACTACTGCACAGCAACTTGCACAAATTAAAGTTATTCCGGTGATCGCCATTGATCGCGCAGAAGACATTATTCCCCTTGGTAAAGCATTGGCTGAGAACGGTCTACCTGCTGCGGAAATCACCTTCCGCTCTGATGCAGCAGCTGAAGCCATTCGACTACTTCGCGAGGCGCAGCCAGAGATGCTAATCGGTGCAGGTACGGTACTAAACCGAGAGCAAGCCATTGCCGCCAAGGAAGCCGGTGCAACGTTTGTGGTTTCCCCTGGCTTTAACCCTAATACAGTCAAAGCCTGCCAAGAACTGAGCATTGAAATTGTTCCTGGCGTCAATAACCCTAGCGCGGTAGAAGCAGCCATCGAGATGGGCGTAACGACACTGAAGTTTTTCCCTGCCGAGGCTTCTGGCGGTATCAATATGCTGAAATCCTTGTTGGCACCTTACACCCAGATCCAGTTTATGCCGACTGGCGGTATCAACGCCAAGAACGTCAATGACTACCTCGCTATCGACCGCGTATTTGCCTGCGGTGGTACCTGGATGGTTGATAAGAAACTCATCAATGAAGGCCGTTGGGATGAAATTGGCCGCCTTGCCCGTGAAGCCGCTGACTTGGTAAGCTAACTTCAAATCAGTATACCCAAGTTACCTCAAGGCTTCCTATGGGAAGCCTTTATTTTCTAATCAGTTTTTCATATCGGCTAAGGATTGCACCCAATGAAAATTGCTTTTCTCTACACGCTTGAGGCAAACAAAACCTTGTTTCTTCCTTATATCAACCAATACCTTGCCGACAAAAGCGTGACGATTAGCCACCATGTCAATGAGCTGCTTCTCAAGCAAGCCATAGCTGATGGCCTGACATCGAATGTCGTCAATCTTGTCCAGCAGGAAATTAAGGAGATTGCCATAGCAGGTGCTGACATTATTATCTGCACCTGCTCCACCATTGGTGATGCGGCAGAAAAAACGGCGGATATTACAGCCCGAGTCATCCGAGTCGATAGACCTATGGCGGAGCACGCTATTCTGAACAGCAGCATTCGCGTGCTGGCTGCGCTAGAAAGCACTATCGAGCCTACCCTAGAATTACTTCAGCAGTGTGCAAACCAGCTTAATCAGTCTCCTGCTATAGCCTATGATGTCATTCCCGATGCCTGGCAGTACTATGCTGATGGAGATACGGTTTCCTATGCGAAAACCATTGCAAAATACATCGAGCTCAATGAGATTTCCGACGATACCATCGTCCTTGCTCAAGCCTCAATGGCCCCAGCAGTTAAATATGTCCAACATTGGCCAATACCCATTTTATCAAGCCCAGTATTGTGCTGTCAGTATCTATCCAAGTTGGTTCCATCACACGATTAACCCTAAGAGATCACCGTAGAGACTTGTCATGTTAGAAATTAATTTTGCCCAGGGTGTCGGGCTGTTTGCCTTTGTTGTCGGAGCCAGTGCATTCCTTCATCAAAACGGCCAGCGTTTTCGACTACACCTGACCGTATTTCAAATCTTGTTATGTATTCACTTTTTTATGATGGGTGCATTCACGGCCGCGTTTGGCTGTGGAATTAGTGCGGCAAGAAGTTATGCTTCAACCAGAACGAATTCAAATAAAGTCATGTTGTTCTTTATTGCGTTATTATGGCTAATGGGTTTACCCAGTTTGCAACATAGCTATGAATTACTAACCATTTTTGGTGCATCAGTAGTAACCTGGGGATTATTTCAGGTTGATGGGATAAAATTGCGTCTACTTGTCTTGTTTAATTCATTCTGTTGGCTGACAAATAATTTGCTGCTAGGTTCTATTGGTGGGACATTGATGGAGACGACATTTATTATTGTCAACTTGTATACGATATCTAAAATGTTCATATCAAGACGTGCTATGTAGTCATTTAATTTCTACTATAATAAAATATAAACCACACTTCATATAAAAAAGCACATCACTTCAATTATGATGTGCTTTTAATTTTATCCATTTAAACAGTTTTGCCTTGAGTAACACACCAAGATAAAACCCTAAAAAGTAGAAAGAGTTCAGCTAAGCCGTTTCTAAAATGGCCTTCAACAAACCTTGATCGTGAGTCATACCTGGAATAAAGGCTAATTTGTCCGCCGACATTTTTTGACTATCCGCGAGTTGAATATGGTTTACTGTCCAAACGACACAACCATTCTCCAAGTTAAATAAACTACGTACTTGAGAGTACAAACAACCATCATCGTAGGCATCAGATACTGCGACAGCCCTTCCCTGCCAAGCTCCCAGCACCTTTTCTTGTGATACCGGAAGTTCAAGATAGAGCATTTCTGGCTCAACATCTTTCACCACTTTCATACAAAGGCGGGTCATATTGCTATCGAGCTTCTCAATCCATAATCGATGTGGAATAGCTGTATCTTCCCATTCCAGAACATTCATGTACGTATTCATTCAAACCTCGACTTTTCAATTAAATAACGCTTATTGATTTTAACTACTGCTTTTTTCACATTTTCAGGTTCGGACGTTGCAACCAAAGGACGATGAGGTTGATTTGTATCGAAGATAATAAAATCATCTTGATACAAGGTCACGAACTGCTCTTCATTGATATCCTTACTAAAGGCAACATCCTTCTTTTCTATTAAATCCTCATCAATCGAATTAAATGGGCTTAGGCTATAGCCGTAGCTTTCCTCACCTTCTAATACAATTTGAACATCAATATATTTTGCATGGATTTCTGGCTTTGTCTCTGAAAGCGGCTTTGTCTTATCATCAACAATAAAATAGAAAACATCATCTCCTAGAAGTGGATATGTACCAATTTTGCTATTAGATTGAATTTTTCGCTTTACTACCTGTATGAGTTCAATTAGCGAGTATGGAATGTGACGATAGCTTTCCAGAGAGCTTAAATTACCTCTGTACACAGATACCTCAAATGATAAATTAATTATGTAAGCTAATTATATACCAATCGCACAAGTTGGTTGACCAATTTAGATGAATTAGTAGACCAAGGTCAAAAAATAATACATTTATCGATAAAACCACTATTCCCCATACGAAAAACTCAATGAATAATACTACTTAACCTTACCTCAGTTTCCTGCCGATGCGATGTAATCTAAAAAGTGTTTAACTAAACCATCTTTGGGTGCATTAGATGGCCACACGGCATAAACACTGACAGGGGAAATACTCCATTCCGGTAAAACATAGGTAAGTCGGCCTGCCTCGATATCCGACATAATCAGAAACTCAGGAATAATCGCCAGCCCCACCCCACTGCACGCTAACTGGGCTAAAGCAAGAGCATTGTTAACACTAACTTGTGATTTTGGTTTTTGTACCAAACTAATTTGATCACCTGAGCATAGTTCTAATTTCTTATGCCACACTGGCGCCAATTCCAGCCAATCTTGCTTTGCCAACTCGTCAGGAGACATAATTTGCGCACGAGAGCTAAGATAACTTGGTGCAGCAACTAATCTTCGATTAATTTCATACAACTTCCTCGCTCTAAACGAGCTATCTTCAAGCGCTGTTGTCATTCTGATAGCAATATCAAAGCCATCAGCAATCAAGTCTTGCTTACTGTCCGAGTAATTTATCGCCAAGTTTACCTGGGGGAAATCCATTGCATATTCGGCAATCGTAGTAGTCAGATTCGACTGCGCCAAAACAGCAGGAATTGTCAGTTTAATCGTACCGGATGGCTGGTTAGTCTGGTTGGCAATATCCTGTATACCCGCTTCTGCTGCTTCTAACATGACATGAGCAGCCGCTAAGAGTCGCTGACCATCTGATGTTAGCGACAACTTTCGTGTAGAACGGTAAAGCAACGCAGTGCCAAGGCGCTCTTCTAATTGACCTATATGGTGGCTAACCACCGAGGGAGAGAGCCGGAGTGCTTTAGCAGCCGCACGAAAAGAGCCATGGTCTACGGAAGAGTACGGTTGAACTAACGCAAAAGAGCCTGATAGTGGCTATCAGGCTCTTTGATTACAAAAGGTTATTTGATGTTAGTAGCTCAAGCCATAACCGAATTCATAAAGCGTATCACCAGCCTTGTAATTCGGGTCATCAGAATCTTGGTCCACGATTGCCTGAGCACTATTGGCCAAAGCAAATGGTAGTTTACCTTGTGGATTAAATTCACCACTAACAACGTCCATTACCGCGCGGTCATCGGAGCCGAAGGTTGCAAGGATAGCACCAGCGTCTCTCATGCCACTTTCTTCATCAAGAACGTAAGGTTGGCGGAAGTAGACAGAAAGAACGGTATTTTCTGCGCCCACCTCATCCATCACGGCTTGGATATCCTCCAAGGAAGGGGTGACAACCCAAGAACTACCCTCACCTTTGATATCATTGGCCATGCTTGTAAAGTCGAGGACTGACAATTCGTCAAAGTCTGCGCCACCAAACGCCAAAGCACGGTTAGTGGTAGGATCGCTTCCCATCACCGCTGGAATATTGTCAACCCGGACACGAATAAGTGCATGATCGTTTCCAGTCGCATCAGCAATCTTGTTACCGTCGTCATCATCACCTACGGTTACAGCAAAACCATATTCTTTAGCAATGTCTCCATCCATCCCCATGGTAAACAAACTGGTGTTAGTCCGAAGTGGCAACGTTTTATTTTGGTTTTCAAGCAAAACTACCGCTTTGCGCTGAGCAAGTTGGGCTTTCTGCTGGAACTCTGGGTTACCGACGATTTCATTAGCTTTGCTGGCATCTACATAAGCGTTTTCAAACAGCCCTAAATCAAACTGTACTTTCAGTAGGCGTTTTACTGACTCATCGATACGCGCTACAGAAACCAAACCTTGCTCAACGACAGATCTGATCTCATCGTTTCGGTTAAAGCCAGAGAAAACGTCAGTACCCGCTTCTATTGCAATGACGAATTGCTCAGTTTTAGTCTTATCTTGCAAGCCCCATGCACGGTTGTTATGCATCATCTCGTAATCGGTGTGATCATTATTTTCGTCATTGATAATGCCAGTATCAGAGTTTATCACACCTTTAAAACCCAACTTCTGGCGTAGCAAGTCATCCAAGATACCTTTTGAGAAAGCAACACCCACATTGCCTGCAGGTTCACCAACTTCTGTAGAATAATCATTGTTAGCTACTCGTACCGTAAAATGATCTCTTTCGTCTAATAGATCAATTAGATACTTTCCACCCCCAACATAATGATCTGTTTCATCGGGATCAACCATTGACCAGTCACCACCGCCAACAACGCCGTAATAAGGCATGATTGCCGCAACCCCTGCATCAATAGCAGTAACAAAAGGCTTTAGGTGATATTCAAATTTGTCGGCAGGATAGCTTTGGTGTTGACCAGCCATATAATGAGGGTCTGCCCCCAAAAATTGCGGACCGCCACCAGGGAAGTGTTTCATCGTTAATACGATACTGTTCGAATCGACCTCTTTGCCTTGCAGATTATCGACCAATGTCTGAATAATATCGGAAGTTAGGTCTGCATCTGAACTAAAGGTTTCATGAACACGGTACCAGCGTGGCTCCGTTGCTAAGTCAGCCATATAACCGTACATGCCACGTAGACCAATTGCATTCCATTCAGCGCGCATGACTTCACCAAATTCAGCAATAAGCTCCATATCCCCTGTTGCCGCCAAACCGCCTTCTTTTGGCCACCCTGAAAATGCACCGGAGTCGACATTGATACCGGCTTTGGCATTCGGGTCAATATGGTTGCGCGCATTAGATTTAAACAGTGCAGGGATCCCTAGTCGCGTGCGCTCAGTAAGCTCCTGTACGGTATTCATGTACTGAGCAGCTTCCATTGGACTAATAACATAGTTAGGACCGCCGGGACCTCCAGCAGGCCCACCGTCTTGACGCTCTTCATCAGTCATCGCATCAATTTCTTCCTGAGTCAGAATATTGTTTCGGAAGATAAAGCGATTCATCTTTTGGCGGCTTACAAAATCTTGATGCTTCATACCAATATAGCCATAAGCTTCGGCATTGAGAGTATCGATCAGCATCATGCCAACTTTCTCTTCTAGGGTCATTCGGCTAACCAAATCAGCTGCCCGCTCCTCAGAAGATAAACGCCAATCCTCATAAGGAGCCAATTCGCCATCACCATTAGCATCACGGAATTGGTAACCATCAATTTCTAGAATATCGTGCACACGAGATTGAACAACAGGTTGAACAATCTTGTCTTTATCATCACTATCACTTGATGATGAATTACAACCTGCAAGAATGAGCGCCACCGCTACAGGCGCTAGGGTAAAGAGTTTTTTGCTCATGGTTCGCCTTTTAATTATTCATCGTTGGAAACATGATGAATACTACCTGTCATAAGTATTTGGTTAACCAATTTGTTTTATTATGGCGATCGAGATCAACCAGTTTTTGATTTTGGTTTACCTTGATCACGATACAGCATATTCACAGAAATTTATTCCATTTCTTTGCTATGCGCTCACAGAATCATTTGATCAAAGCTGATATTGCAGAATAAATATTTTGAAGTAATATCAAAAATATAGGGAAGTGTTTTTGTCGATATAGGGAGTTTTCGTGATTACCATCAAGCCTGCAAGATTGGAACACCAAACAGCGATTAGTCGCTTGCACGCGACAAGTTGGCAAACTGTCTATGCCGGTTTACTCAATTCGCAATACCTGTCAGAAGGTGTCTTCACAGAACGAGGTGCCCTGTGGCAGCAAAGGTTTAGCCATCCAAGTACTAATCAACGTATTTTTGTTGCAGAAGAAGGCAGCCAACTGCTTGGCTTTATCTGTATCTATCTGGATCAAAGCAAAGACTACGGAACGTTAATCGAAAACCTTCATGTCGATGCCAACACGACGGGAAAAGGAATTGGCAAAGCACTTATACAACAAGCAGCTCAAGTTATCCAAACAGAAGCCTTGTACAAAGGGGCTTATCTAGAAGTGCTCAGCCAGAACCTCAGCGCCCAGAAGTTTTATGACCACCTAGGTGGTAAACCTATCATAAGCCAGCAATGGCAAGCTCCAGAGGGAAGCCTGGTGGATGAGTTGGTTTACGCTTGGACTTCAATAACGCCGATATTAGAGAGTTAGCACTTCACTTCTCGACTCTGACAAACAACAAGTCACAAGGCATTTTCCGTAGCAAAGGCTCGCTGCTAGACATGGTCAGTTGATGGAACCAACTTGATTCATGGTGCCCGAACACCAATAAATCAACGTCGTACTCTTTAATGGCCTTGATTATTTGATCCTCTACATATCCTGCATAGAAGATGTGCTTGAAGATAGGATAATCAGCCTCCTTCAGTAACGCAGTCATTTCCCGTACTGACTCATTGTGCACCGAGTCATCAAACGCTGAGGGGTTAAACTCCCTCACCCCCTCATATAACTCTGTAAAATCTGGATCGATATGAATCACGCTGAGCAAGGCATCATGGGATCTTGCTTGCTGAGCCGCTTTCATCACCAAATACTCAGCATTCGCATCAAAGTTCACAGCCAACAAGACATGTTTGTATTTCATCTCTTATTCCTCAAGGGGCATGATTTATGAACACTATGAGTTTAGCTTAACGTGCGCATCTAAGAATCGTGACAAACATGACCCGCTATACTGTTAGCCAGATATCTGAAGTTTCACCAATTTCATAGCTTCAGTTGACACGCCACTCGCTTACGTTTGGTTGAGTTTCTTTTCAAGGTCGCCGTATGTATCAAGAGTCCTTTATCGATTCTCTTTCAATTTTTATCATCCTTGGACTGATTTTCGGGGCTATTGGCCTGATGTTCGAATTCGGCTATCGCTTGGCACTGCGCTTTCCATCCAAGCAAATCAGCCAGTCAATCAGCCCGATGGCAACCGGACTTGCCAGTTTGCTCGCTTTTATTCTGGCCATCACCTTCAGCATGGCAGCAGCCAAATCCGCTGACCGCAAAGAGTTGGTACTCACCGAAGCCAATGCAGTGGGTACAACGATACTGCGCACCGGGTTGTTAGCTGAACCTTACCGTTCGCGTAGCCGTGAGTTGTTGCGTGACTATGTCACCCTGAGAGTGGTCGAAAACAAAGAGAGGCAAAAGAAGGTAGTAAATTCAATCATCAAAGAAAGTGAAATCCTCCATCTTCAATTGTGGAATCAGGCTGTTGACTCTTATGGTACTACATCACCAGAACTGCTTTTGCTATATATTAACTCCCTCAATGAAGTCATCGATATACATACAGAGCGCGCCAACAAGGGAATTAGAGGGCGTATTCCCGCCAGTATATGGTTCACCTTAGGGTTGCTGACATTCCTCACCGTTGGACTAAACGGATTACAGGTTGGCGCACAAAATAAAGGCAGGGCGCTCGTAGCTGCCCTGCCCTTTGCGATGGCTTTTTCTTTGGTGTTGACTTTAATTGTCGAACTCGATAGGCCAGCCAGAAGTATCATAGAGATCAGCCAACAGCCCCTTGTCGATCTTCGTGACAGCCTCGATAAAGTGCTGTATCCCGATGGTGCGGGTAAATTGAAACTAACCGAATAGCATTAAGCCGGCACTTTCGCTTGATACAGAGAAAGCTGCGCCACTGGATCGCGTTGCTGGCAAGTAGCACAATTATTCTTACCGTCTAGTTTATATTTCAAACAGCAGGTTTCACGGCGAATATAGAATATACCTATATCTCCTTGAGTTGCAGTTTTCACTGTGTTGAGTTCAGCATAGTCCGGTAATACACTTTCCAACCATGCATCTGCAACTGGCTGTACTTTTTCACTTAATTCACTATCGATGCCGTGCTGGGTCAGTTTCTGAAAAACCAAGCCAAGTGCATAACCAACAGACCCCCAAAATTGTGGGGTATTCACTTTTAGCTGTTTAAACGTTGGGGCAAGGTAATGCCCGATCCCCCGAACTAAATCAGTTAATGCCTGATCTAATTCCTGTTCTGAATTAACCACTTTTGCCTGAGCAGTATTTGCTAGAGGATCATTGGCCAAGCAATAAAAGGCACAATCTGTAGCTACACCAACACGCTTTAATTTGCCATTATCCGCTACATCAAGACTAATTTGCTCAAATCTTGGTACAAGGACACGGTTAAACTTAAGCCTCAGTGCAGCAAGCCCTGAAAACAAATGAGCAGTAAAACTCTTTAGCCACAAGGATGCACCAACCGCTGGCTTGGCATCGATATCCAAACTGAATGTGTTGATAGACTCCTCTATGCCATTTTCAAACCACGTAGGCAATAACACGCCCACTGATCCATATTGCAAACGGAAGAATGGTTCACGCTGGTATAGCCATTCGAGTTGAGATTCTAATGAAGGTTGTGCTGGCTCACCGAGCCAAATTGGCGCTAAGTCCGTGGATAAGGTCATCTTGTTTTCTACTTCGAGAGATACATATTTAAGCTTTCGGTGCTTGAATTTCAAAGCTCATCATTGTCTATTTCGCTGATTCTAACCTAACGAATGACGGGTTCAAGATCTGTAAGCAACAAGATAAAAACAGAGAAAATAGAGCAAGTACTCCACATGAGCATGTGAGTTAACATGCATAAGATTGATAAAGATCACGAAATCATGGGTTTTAACCGTATTGCAATACTATAAAGCTTTAATTCAACAACAGTTTTGTATATATTTCTTGCAAAAGCATCTTGGAGTTGTGACAGTTATCACAGTCCATGGCCAATAAAATTAATTGTCAGCAACGTTGGTCAAACGTGCATGGATTGCATAGGAACTTTTACTTATGAGTAAGGATGCCAAACTGGTTAGGCAAAAGCTAAAGTCAGAAACACAATCGGCACTAAGTAAAGCAAGGATTGCGTTTCTAAGGGACTACCAAAAAGCCAAGTAATTGGCTTTTTAGTAATCAGCAGGAACCACCATCCCCCCCAGCACCACCTGTTTTACATTCAGCGAAGCATGAGGTGTCGCACTCGGCGTCATCATGGCATCATATTCATCAATACTCACTCGTGGTGAAATAGGCTCGACGGGATATGACACTTTTCTTTTCGCTTCTACTGTCGTTGTGGGAGCCGATGTCTTAGAAAAATCCGGATTTACTTGATAGGTTGGCACATTTACGTAATCAGCTGTATCGTCATCAAAGATTGACAGTTTATCTAGCGCTAGAGCCGCAAGTGCAAACCCAATAATAATAAAGTTGAAATGCATGGCACCCTCCTTTTCGCAATGCACTGTTTCTATTGATAGTCCACAATACAAATATGATCAAGATCACAGTGTGCAATCAATTCACCATCATCGATGAAAAAAGCCCCTCAACACGTTGGGGGCTCTGTAAATGATGACTAAAGTACAACACTGTTAAAGAGTTCAATGACCCTTAAAGCACTCTAGCCCAGCGCTTTCTCTATTTCACTTAAGCTCGATGGGTCATCAATGGTAGAAGGCACCACATACTGCTCACCATCGGCGATTTGCCGTATAACCCGACGTAAAATTTTACCGGATCGTGTTTTCGGTAACCGATCAACGACCAGCGCACGGTTAAAGCAGGCAACCGCACCGATTTCGCTTCTCACTTTCAACAAAAGCTCTTTTTCAATAGTGCCGTCTGCCGAATAGTAACCGTCTTTCAAAACCACCAGCCCCAACGGAAGTTGGCCTTTCAAATCATCGTGTATACCAATAACCGCACACTCAGCGACAGCTTCGTGCCCGCCGACCACCTCTTCCATTTCACCAGTTGAAAGGCGGTGCCCAGCCACATTGATAACATCGTCTATCCGCCCCATGACAAATAAATAACCGTCCTCATCAATATATCCGCCGTCGCCGGAGACATAGTAACCGGGGAACTGGCTGAGATAGCCAGATTGGAACCTGTCATGGTTGCGCCACACTGTTGGCAAGCAGCCTGGTGGTAGTGGGCGTTTAATGGCAATATAGCCCTGTTGGTTAGCCGATTTCTCTTCACCGGTTTCATCCAGTACAACAACGCCATATCCGGGGATCGGCATGGTGGCCGAACCAGGCTTTATATCGAAGCTCTCAAGCCCCACAGGGTTTCCTGCAATCGCCCATCCTGTTTCGGTCTGCCACCAGTGGTCAATCACTGGCCGTCCGGTCTTTTCTTGCACCCACTCCAGCGTTGGCGGGTCTAGCCTTTCACCAGCCATGTATATCGCTTTAAGCTCATTCATTGGATAGTCAGCCAGCAATGTTCCTTCGGGATCTTCTTTCTTTATTGCGCGGAATGCTGTCGGTGCCGAAAATAACACTTTAACGCCATATTCATTACAAACCCGCCAAAAAGCCGCAGGATCGGGGGTTTTCACCGGTTTGCCCTCAAACATGACCGTTGTACAGCCATGGATAAGGGGACCGTAGACAATATAGGAGTGACCAACTACCCAACCGACATCGGAAGCAGCCCAGAATACTTCGCCTGGATTGACGTTATAAATGGTTTCCATGCTGTATTTCATCGCAACGGCATGACCACCGTTATCCCTGACCACACCTTTTGGCTTACCCGTTGTGCCAGAGGTATAGAGTATATATAGGGGATCAGTGGCCTTCACAGGGACACAAGGCGCCATCTCGGCTTTTTGTTTCAAAGCCTGCCAGTCACGATCCCTTCCCTCGCTTAGTTCAGCTCGACAAGCATTTCGCTGGAAAACAACCACATGTTCAGGCTTCCAGCGGCTATCCATAATGGCTTGATCAACCATAGGCTTGTAAGGAATGACCTTGTTTACCTCAATACCACAGCTTGCCGTGAGTATTAACTTGGGCTCGGCATCCTCAATTCGAACTGCCAATTCGTTTGGTGCAAAACCACCAAATACCACTGAGTGAATTGCGCCAATACGGGCACATGCCAGCATCGCCATGGCAGCTTCAGGGATCATCGGCATGTAGATCACAATTCGATCACCTTTTGTCACTCCTAGATCAGCCAGCATGCCAGCCGTCTTTGCTACCTGATCCCTTAATACTTGATAGCTGTACTGCACTTTAGAACCGGTTACCGGTGAGTCGTATATCAGGGCAGTCTGATTCCCTCTACCGGCTTCAACATGCTGGTCTAACGCCAAATAACATGTATTCAGTTCACCATCGGCAAACCAGCGCTCTATACCATTCTCGTCTTTGCTTAATATATTTTGTGGAAACTGATACCATTGCAATTTTTGTGCTTGTTGTTGCCAAAAATCTTGTGGCGCAGTTTGTGCCCGTTGATATTCTTTCTGATATGCAGACATAGTGCTTCCTCCAGTATGTCCTGACATTGCTTTATCAAAGAGGTGTCATTCAAAAACATTGGATGGAACACGGACAAAGCCTTCCATCAAGATACGCGCGCTGCGGCTCATCATGACTTTCTCAACAACCCAGCCATGCTCAGCTTTTGTGGCCTGGGCCCCGACCTTTAGTGTTCCTGAAGGGTGACCAAAAGTGACAGATTCTTTACTCCCACCACCTGCAGCAAGATTAACCAGTGTACCCGGCACACATGCCGCTGAAGCAATAGCCACTGCAGCCGTTCCCATCATGGCATGGTGCAGTTTGCCCATAGACAGTGCGCGAACCAATACATCCGCCTGTTCCGTTGTTACTGTTTTGCCACTCGATGTCAGGTATTGCTGGGGTTTTGAAACAAAAGCAACTTTGGGAGTGTGCTGACGTGTTTCGGCTTCCTCCAAGCGGGATATCAACCCCATTTTCAAGGCACCTTGAGCTCGTATACGCTCAAACTTAGCCAATGCCTCCTCATCATTATTAATATCGTCCTGCAATTCAGTACCGATATAACCCAGTGCTTCGGCTTCGATAAAGATGGTCGGGATCCCAGCATTAATCATTGTGGCATTGAAGGTGCCGACTTCCGGCACTTCAAGGTCATCGACGAGGTTGCCAGTCGGAAACATCGATCCATCACCATCAGCCGGATCGAGGAAGTCGACCTGAATCTCAGCGGCAGGAAACGTGACGCCGTCGAGTTCAAACTCACCCGTTTCCTGGACAAAACCATTGATGATAGGAACATGTATTTCGATTGTTTTCTCGATGTTGACTTGCCAGACACGTACTTTCACGATGCCATTTTCTGGTATGCGATCACTTGGGATCAAACCCGCATGAATTGCAAAAGGCCCGACTGCCGCCGACAAATTTCCGCAGTTCCCGCTCCAATCAACAAAAGGCTTATCAATAGAAACCTGACCAAACAAATAATCCACATCATGATCAACTTTACCGCTTTTGGACACAATCACCGTTTTACTGGTACTTGAGGTAGCCCCACCCATACCGTCAATTTGCTTGGCGTATGGATCCGGGCTACCAATGACCCGCATAAGCAATTTATCTCGGGCCTCACCTGCAACTTGTGCTTCCAACGGCAAATCGCTCAGACTGAAAAACACCCCTTTGCTGGTTCCGCCTCGCATGTACGTGGCAGGTAACCTGATTTGCGATTGCGCATCCTGTTTAGGCAGAGAAGTTAAGTTTGTCATATTCTCCCTCCCCCTATTGCGCTAAGAAATCTTGAGCAAATCGCTGCAGCACGCCACCTGCTTTATACACTGCGACTTCATCAGCAGTATCCAGACGGCACGTCACCGGCACATCCACTTTCTCACCATTAGCGCGTGTTACCACCAAAGCCAAGTCGGTGCCTGCCTGAATATCGCCCACAACGTCATACAGTTCAGTGCCATCCAACACCAACGTATTTCTATCAGTGCCTTGCTTGAACTGCAAGGGTAATACGCCCATCCCAACAAGGTTGGTACGGTGGATACGCTCAAAGCCTTCAGCAACTATTGCTTCGACCCCCGCTAAACGAACCCCTTTAGCAGCCCAGTCCCGAGACGATCCCTGACCATAGTCTGCCCCCGCGACAACGATAAGCGGTTGCTTACGATCCATGTACGTTTCAATGGCTTCCCACATACGAACCACCTGCCCTTCAGGTTCGAGACGTGCCAGTGAGCCTTGGACAACCTCACCATTTTCCCGAACCATTTCATTAAACAGTTTTGGATTGGCAAACGTCGCCCGTTGCGCCGTAAGGTGATCACCACGGTGCGTGGCATATGAATTGAAATCTTCTTCCGGTACACCCATTTTCGCTAAATACTCACCCGCCGCACTGGAGGCAAGAATGGCATTGGAGGGAGAAAGATGGTCGGTTGTGATGTTGTCACCCAACACCGCCAGTGGACGCATTCCAGATAACTTCCTCTCTCCGGCTAGTGCGCCCTCCCAATAAGGCGGCCTCCGGATATAGGTACTCATTGGACGCCAGTCGTATAGCGGGTTGCTATTACGCTGTCCTTCGTCCAATTTGAACATCTGAATGTATACCTGATTAAACTGCTCAGGCTTAACATGCTTACCGACAACCGCATCAATTTCTTCATCGGAAGGCCATAGGTCGTTTAGATATACTGGATTACCTTGTTTGTCGGTTCCCAAGGCATCGCGCTCAATATCAAACCGAATCGAACCAGCAAGTGCATAGGCCACCACCAGCGGCGGCGAAGCCAAAAACGCCTGCTTGGCATAAGGATGGATGCGGCCATCAAAGTTACGATTACCTGACAACACTGCCGTAGCGTACAAGTCCCGGTCGATGATCTCCTGCTGGATTTCAGGGTCCAGTGCCCCGCTCATTCCGTTACAGGTCGTACAGGCGTAGGCAACAATGCCAAAGCCTAGTTTTTCCATTTCAGGCAAAAGACCGGCCTCTTCCAGATACAGTTTGGCGACCTTCGAACCCGGTGCAAATGAGGATTTCACCCAAGGTTTACGTTCTAAGCCCAATTCATTGGCTTTCTTGGCGAGCAAGCCTGCCGCCACCACATTTCGCGGATTACTGGTATTGGTACAAGAGGTAATGGCTGCGATAATGACAGCGCCATCCGGCAACTCGCCTTCTTTCTCTTGCCACTCACCCGAGATACCTCGAGAGGCCAACTCTGACGTTGGTAGACGGCGATGAGGGTTAGATGGCCCAGCCATGTTGCGCGAAACGCTAGACAGGTCAAATTCCAATACACGTTCGTATTGGGCTGTAACTAAATCATCAGCCCACAAGCCGGTTTGCTTAGCATAGTTCTCTACCAACTCAACCTGTTGTTCATCACGCCCAGTGAGTTTGAGGTAATTGATGGTCTGCTCATCGATGTAGAACATACCCGCTGTTGCGCCATACTCCGGGGTCATATTAGAAATGGTTGCACGATCACCAATGGTAAGATCCCTAGCCCCTTCACCGAAGAACTCCAAATAAGAAGAGACGACACGCTCATTTCGTAAGAACTCAGTAATCGCCAGTACGATATCAGTCGCGGTTATGCCCGGTTGACGTTTACCGGTCAGGTTAACCCCGACAATATCTGGCAGGCGCATCATTGACGGGCGGCCCAGCATGACCGTTTCAGCTTCCAGCCCACCCACGCCAATAGCTATTACACCCAAAGCATCAACATGTGGTGTATGACTATCGGTACCAACACAGGTATCAGGGTAGGCGACACCATTTTTGGATTGAACAACCGGTGACATTTTCTCCAGGTTGATCTGGTGCATAATGCCGTTACCCGCAGGGATCACGCTGACGTTTTCGAACGCGGTTTTACACCACTCGATAAAGTGGAAACGATCTTCGTTGCGGCGTTCTTCAATCGCGCGGTTTTTATCGAAGGCTTCTGGATCAAATCCGGCATGCTCAACGGCAAGTGAATGATCGACAATAAGTTGGGTTTCCACCACCGGATTCACTTTTGCAGGATCGCCGCCCTGATCAGCGATAGCATCACGTAACCCTGCTAGGTCAACTAACGCCGTTTGCCCCAGAATGTCATGACAAACTACGCGGGCAGGAAACCAAGGGAAATCCAAATCACGCTTGCGATCGATGATCTGTTTGAGGCAATCGGTCAGTGAGTCAGGTTCGCAACACCTGACCAACTGTTCGGCCAATACCCGAGAGGTATATGGCAGGGTTTCGTAAGCTCCGGGTGATATTTCATTGACTGCCTCGCGGGTATCGAAGAAATCAAGGCCTCTACCTGGCAGGGGCTTACGATATTGAGTATTCATATTCATAATTAACATCCGTGATTTGAGGTATTAACTGCGCTTTTCAATTGGCAGCCAGTCCTGATGCTCAGGTCCTTCATAATCAGCACTCGGACGTATGATCCGGTTGTTGGCGCGTTGCTCAAACACATGGGCAGCCCAACCCGTAACACGGCTCATCACAAATATCGGCGTGAACAATTTGGTTGGGATCCCCATAAAGTGATAGGCCGAGGCATGGAAAAAGTCGGCATTACAGAAAAGCCCTTTTTCCCTTTTCATAACCTGCTCTACACGCTCTGATACCGCATACAAATGTGTATCGCCAACATCGGCAGACAGTTTTTCCGACCATGCTTTAATTAAAGCATTGCGCGGGTCAGATTCACGGTAAATCGCATGACCAAAGCCCATGATTTTGTCTTTGTTTGCCAGCATCTGCATAATGCCCGCTTCGGCTTCATCAGGTGTTTGCCAATTCTCAATCATTGCCATCGCCGCCTCATTAGCGCCACCGTGTAGTGGGCCGCGCAGGCTACCGATAGCTGCAGTGATACAAGAATGAAGGTCAGATAAAGTGGACGCACAAACACGGGCAGTAAATGTCGAGGCATTGAACTCATGCTCCGCATAAAGAACCAATGAACAGTGCATGACCTGCTTGTGAAGCTCTGAGGGTGACTTGTCTGTCAGCATTTCAAGGAAATACCCACCAATGCTGTCTTCACTGCTGTTGGCGGTATCAATACGTACACCGTCATGGCTGTAGCGATACCAATAACAAATAATGGCTGGCAACATGGCGAGAAGCTTATCGGTCTTTTCATCCTGCTCAGTAAAGTCGAGCTCTTGGTCAAGGTTACCCAGCATTGAACAACCCGTTCGCATTACATCCATTGGATGGGCATCGGCAGGAATGGTTTCCAATACCAACCTTAATGCTTCCGGTAACCCGCGGAATGTCATTAATGCTTGTTTGTAGCTTTTTAATTCTTGTTTATTAGGAAGTTTGCCTTTCAATAATAAATAGGCCACCTCTTCAAACTCGGCATTATTGGCCAAATCAGTAATATCGTAGCCACGATAAGTTAATCCAGTACCGGATTTGCCCACGGTACAGAGAGCCGTTACACCGGCACTTTGCCCTCTGAGGCCCGCACCACCAATGGCATTGGATTTCTTTTCGCTTCCGTCCTTCTTTACATCAGCTACGGCTATCGCAGTCATAGCAGACTCCTTCTTCAGTTGTATTCACGATATTGAATGGATTAGGCTTCCCCTCTATATTGGCGGGATAAATAGTTACACTGATCCCCAGAGGTTATTTCCACTCTGTATTTCTTATTATTCGAATTATATTTTTAGCCTTTAGCCTTTAGCCTTTAGCCTTTAGCCTTTAGCCTTTAGCCTTTAGCCTGTTAGATTATCAAGGCTGCTTGAATAGCTTATCCAAGGTTTGCTCGTAGTCGTGATAACCCAGGTAATGGTATAGCTCTTCACGAGTTTGCATTTGATCAACAACATTGCGCTGATGGCCGTCTTTCAACAAATGTTGGTATACATTCAGCGCGGCTTGGTTCATTGCCCGAAATGCAGACAACGGGTAAAGCACCATATCAACACCACATTCAGCAAGCTCGTCAGTACTGAACAATGGCGTTTGACCAAACTCAGTGATATTGGCCAAAATCGGCACTTTGACGGCATCTGAGAATTGCTTGTATTGCTCTAGCGTATTCATTGCTTCAGGGAAAATCATATCAGCCCCAGCCTCGACACAAGCTTGTGCTCGCTCAATCGCTGAATCCATCCCCTCAACAGCCAAGGCATCCGTGCGTGCCATGATCACGAAATCAGGATCCACACGGGCATCAACCGCCGCCTTGATCCTATCGACCATTTCCTGTTGGCTGACGATGGCTTTATTCGGACGGTGACCGCAACGTTTCTGGGCCACTTGATCTTCCATATGAACCGCAGCAGCCCCGCTTCGCTCCACTTCTTTGATGGTGCGGGCAATATTAAAAGCACCACCAAACCCGGTATCAATATCGACCATCAATGGCAGCTTAGTCGCTGCAGTTATGCGACGAACATCTTCCAATACATCGTTTAACGTCGTGATGCCCAAATCCGGTAAGCCATATGAAGCGTTGGCAATCCCTCCCCCCGAGAGATATACCACCTGATGGCCGACCTGCTCTGCCATCATGGCACAATACGGATTGACCGTACCGACTATCTGTAACGGGTTGTTGTTGGCTACCGCTTGGCGGAAGCGTTTCCCTGGACTCATGAGACCTTCTCCTTATCCTGCTTCAACTGCTGTTCAATTAACTGGCGGCTTCTCATAATGTGACGCCGCATCAACATCTCTGCCAACTCCCCGTCGCGCTCTTTCAACGCACTGAGAAGATGGAAGTGTTCCTTTAGGGCCTGCTCGGGACGAGAATGTGAACGCTGAGACTGATAGCGGTACATTCGCAGTAAGTGGTATAGCTCATCGCAGAGCAAATTGATTAATTTGGTATTGCGGCTAGCTTTTATCACCCGGTAATGAAAGTCGAAATCACCCTGTTGGTGGAAATACGACGCCCCTTCTACCTGCTCGATATGTTGATGGTGGGTATCTAGCAAGTGTTCTAAAGCGGCAAGCTCCTCGTCGGTGATATGCTCACACGCAAGCCTCGCTGCCATCCCTTCGAGGGCTTCGCGAACCGCATAAATTTCAATCAATTTTTCCTGACTTAAGGCAACAACCCGCGCACCGACATGAGGAATACGCTCAACCAAACCCATGGACTCAAGGCGCATCATTGCCTCACGCAACGGCCCTCGACTCACTCCATAATGCTTGGCAAGTTCTGGCTCGGAGATCTTACTGCCAGCAGAGTAAGTGCCACTGACAATCTGATCGATCAGTTGCTCGGTTAAGCTCTCAGACTTAGTGCCCTCTTTCTCAACTGGGCTGTCGACACTTTTCAGTTTTAAATCTTGCTTGCTCATCATTATTGTCAACAATTTCTTAACTTGTGAACAAATTTAGCGCGAAACCGCCCTCCTTACAAGCCAATTGTTAACAATGTGTATTAGACCTTAGTATAGATTGTCGACAATCTCTCATTTCAACCCATCCAAACCGGCATATTCAATGAGTTCAATGACGTTATTGTCATCATCACGTAGAAAGAGTGAAATGCCGGTAGGATGCGAGACCGGTCCACTGCTAGGAGAAATATCCAAAGTCGGCATCTTAGCCAACACGGCAGACATATCCGTCACTTCAAGCGCTACATGGGTGTACCCAGTATATTTAATGGGTTCATCCATCAAAATGTTTCGCTCAGAAGGATCATTAGCGTTGAGGATCAAGTTGATATTGATCCCAGAGGGGTGAAGTAAGATTGCAACTGGTTCAGGTCCGGAAGGCCCAGTGATAAATTCAAATCCCAACTTTTGATAAAAACTGATGGCCCGCTCTAGATTGCTAACCCGTATACCAAGGTGATTGACCTGTGTTATCTCTTGCATAACTCATTTCCTTATTAAAAACCATTAATTGCCCCGTTATATTCGAAGCAAGTTACTGATTAATAATAGCCAAAAGAAAACGGCAGTGACTTTTCAGCCACTGCCGTCTGTAATATTGATCTTTTGGATTACGCTGTTGGTTTAGCGTCACCAGCCAAATGCTCGGTGGTAATCTCCACCTTTGGTTTACGCTGTGCAAGAATCACACCAGAGAGAACCATACCGCCACCAATATAATGGTAAACCGCTAACTGCTCGCCCAATGTCACGCTAGCGATAAGTGCAGTCAGTACCGGCATCAGGTTCATGAACATTGCGGTGCGGTCAGCACCCAAGATTTCGATCCCTTTCAGCCAACACCATGGGGCTAAGACAGAAGCCGGCAAAGCTGCGTACATGATTAATGGCAATGATTCACCAGTGATCGCCATACGCTCACTGCTCAACAACATTGGGGTAAGCATGGTTACCGCAAAGAGCCCCTGTACATAGACAGACTGCCAATTGTTCAGCGGCATTTTCCAACGCTTGAGCAATACACAGTAAAGCGCATACACAAAAGCGGCAATTAACAGCAGTGCATCACCCTGTTTGATACCTTGTGAAGTCAATGTACTGATATCACCGTGACCTAGCATGAACACCAAACCAGCCAACGAGAGTACAGCTCCCACCATAGCTAAAGGTAGCAGACGCTGACCCAGCAATGGGACACTCAAGAACATACTCAGCAAAGGCACCAAGGAGATGATCAGTGCCATATTGGTTGCAGTTGTCGTTGCTGCAGCGAAATAGCCCAGCGACTGGTTTAACACCATACCCAACAAAGCAAGAAACGCGAGCTTGGTCAAATGCGGCTTGATTTCATGACGCTTACGCCATACAGATGGTAGAACAAAGGGAGTTAATACCATCATGGCAAAAAACCAGCGATAAAAGGAGATCGCACCAGGGTCGATCACGCTGTAAGACATTTTGTTAACGATGGCATTCCCTGCCCAAATAATGACAGTCAGAAGAGGAAATAAATAGAACATGGTTTGCCTTTTAATTTGATTACGGGGCAATTGTGGCACGTCAGCTTACAAATAAATATCTCTAAAAAGACATCGTGATTCTATTGTCAGACATTTAAATTATTCACCGAGTGTTTTCTGTCTTTCATAACATTTCCCCGCCTTCAGAAAACACAGTAAAACATTGAAAAATATACATTTAAATACTTAACCATAAGTTCCCGTCAAATTCATTCCCAATAAGAAAGAGTGATCTGTCTCACGGGAAAGCTGCTTGTATTTCCTCTCAAATGCATAAATACCCCCTGTAGAATGACAGCTCTATTTTCTGTTTGTATTCTGGTCTGACCAGACTATAAATAAAATATGCCGCTCAGCCATTTCGAAAAGGACATCCCTATGCGCAAAAACCTCAAAATCTACCAACAGATGAGTCGCCTCCCTTTTGGTAACAAGCTGTTCAGTTTTGTTGTGTGTCGCCTTGCCCCATACTTTGGAAGTATCAAGCCTAAAGTCACCGCACTAGAGCCAAGCTATGCCGAGGTGACAATTAAGAAACGCAGACGCGTAACCAACCACTTAAATACTGTGCATGCTATTGCGATGTGTAATATGGCTGAATTAGCGGGCGGGATGATGACGGATGTATCTATTCCAGTAAAAAGCCGTTGGATCCCTGTTGGCATGACTGTTGAGTATTTGAAAAAAGCAAAGACCGATCTTACTGCACATGCAAAAGGCGAGAATATCGACTGGAACACAGAGGGTGACAAACTTGTTCCCGTTGAAGTGAAAGACACTGATGGGAATTTAGTCTTTCGAGCAGAAATTACAATGAATGTAAGGTTTACTTAACTGTTTTTAGGCAATAACCAGAAATACAAAATAATGGCGCATTTAATGCGCCATTTTAACATTCATTACTCGACCAGAGATAATTCTCGCACTGGTTGTTTAGCCGATTCGCCATTGGGCAGCCAATGGAACATGTAATCGAATAACTGCTGCTCATCCATTTTGGCTAATTTGCCATGAATAAACGAGCTCATATCAATCAAATGATCGACCTTCGCCAGCGGCTGGTATGGCTCTTTAAATCGACGCCAAATATCAGAATGATTGACATAAAAATTAGCGGCAGCCACAGCTTCATCAAAGGTTGCGTGTTCAGAGATCAACCTCGGACCATCCCAAGTCGCTCCATCAAGCACACAAACACCTATTTCCCCAGACTCTTCATAAGTCAGTTCATCCACATAAGGGACATTCCACCAGCGAATGATCTCCTCAATAGGACGTTGCTCGTTGAGAGTATCAGAGCAGGGAAACTCGTCCATATTGAGTCTATTCCTTACCGGAATTTGACAAGTTGTAAAATCCATAGCCAACAATTTGCATATTTATATTTTTGCATAATCTTAGCTATCGTGCTGCATTTGTCAATTAATTTGGGATAAAAAATCTTGTGAAATTAGAATCTTAACCAAACAACATGCCAGTATTCAGCCATAAACTTATGCTTTAAGGGATTTTCCCTACATCTTTAAAACATAAACGACCAAATACACTATTCCTTTAATCATTGATAAAAAGTGTTCTGGCTAGGCGAGCTAGATTATAAGCATCATCATAGCCTGAGTGCTGGCGACCTTCCCACTCGATTCCGGCCATTTCCATAGCAGCACGTTGGCCACAACGTTTCTTGGTAACATGACGCTGCAGTCTAAACAGCGTGGCCAAGTTTAGGTATTCATCAAAGGGGACTTTTAACCCTTTCTCCTCACACTCTTTACGCAGGATGATGTCATCCCGCCCCCAAGCTGCATATATCTTATGTCGGCCACCAAACTTCTGTTCAACCGACTTCAAAATATGCCCAAGTGGTTTTCCATTCTTTTCGATGACTTCTGGTTTTATCCCAGTAAGTTCAGTACAGAAGGGTGATACTTCATCATGATCCGGTTTTACAAAATGTTGAGCTCGGCGCACAATCTCACCGTTGGTCAGATCAAGCTCTGCGACACCAATCTCTATGATCTCACCTGTTCTCGACTCTCGGCCATCATTCCAACAGCACATTTCGAGGTCAAAACAGACAATACGATTAAAATTCATCTTACTTCCGGATATCACGCTATAACTGGCACGAAGGATAGCATTTAGAGGCGGGTTAGCCAAAAATGAAAATGGGTAGCCGCTATTTCGCTAACCAAATATCATAAGCGATAGAATGAATTACGCGCTTAAATTGCACGATCCCTGCCCTGCAGCCTGAATTGCCAATTCTCGACTTCGTTGGTTTCTAAGCGTTGCTTGACCTTGCTCATCCAACTATCAGACAGTTTTTCCTGCTGTAGAAGTAATTCCAAGCCTTGCTGGTTTAGTGGATCACCAAAAAAGATATCGCACACGGCTTTGAGTGACATCGCATTGGGTACACGCTCAATCAAGGTCAATGGTTCAGCGACACTCACCATTCCTGGCTTAATCACGCGATATAGCCAACCACAACGGCTGATCTCTTGCATATCGACAGAAAAGGCCTCTACGCCCCAACGCTGATTCAACTTATAACAAGGAGAGCGAGGTTGGCTGACTTCAATAATGGCTTCTCCCCATTGGAAACGGTCACCAAGGTAAACCGTTTCTTCTGTCATGCCCTCTGAACTGATGTTCTCTCCCATGCCAGGAGCGGCCCACTTAACATGGTCGCCATATTTTTCCGACCAGTATTGGTAGTGTTCCAAAGGATATTGATGGAGTGCACGCTCAGGACCGCCATGATGACGCATTTCAGCGCATTCATCACCTTCCAAGCCCGTTTCTGTCAGGTAGAGTGACCCTTTGACCGCGACCTTATCAATAGCTGTATTAAAGCCATAACGATGGGCAACCTTTCCGGTATATACGTTTGTTAACTTATGAGTTGTAATCACTTCTTCGCCTCAATTGAACCGCTCACTAACTTATTAGCCATAATAATCGGCGTGCTAAATTTACGGTTTTGCACCGCAACACTCAACCCAATAGCGGGCAATGGGATATGGGAAGACGATACCCTGCACTATTTTATCAAACTGGCCACCATTACGTTCGATGACAGTACGTGAAGCAATATTATCTTCATCCGCTGTGATCAATGCTTTATGAATACCGAGCTGACAAGCTTTGGGCAAGACAAGTTTTAGCATTTCAGTACCATATCCCATGCCACGAAAGCTTGGTGCCACATCATAACCGATATGCCCACCTTCGAGGGCTAGGAATGGCGTTTCGATATTATGGCGCACACGTATGACACCAATGATTTCTTTCTCAGGGTTAACTAGCCAATAATGGTGGCATGGCACATAGTCTTCCTTAAGGTTAACGCCATTTGATTCATCGTTTAATGATTGAATATACCTCTCAAAGTCCTGAACGCCTTCAAGGTAATATTCTGCGTTAGTCACATCGTTATTGGCATAGTCATTATAAAACCGGTGGAAAGCCTCCATATATTCACGATTGGGAGAAATTAATTCCATCTACATATTCCTTATTGAGTGAGCTCTTCTAGTGTTCTTATTACCCGATATTTCCCATTGTCACGGCTGAGAGTTTCTGGGCAGTACCAAATCGCACTTAACCCAGCCTCGACAGCTGGCAATATGTCTTTGTCTAAGGTATCGCCAACCATAGTGATGTTCTGCGGTTCAGCATTCAATGCCAAAGCTATTTGCTCAAAATACCTTGGCGTGCCTTTCGCAAAACCGGTATTTGCACGGCAAAAGTATCCCTTGATAAACGGGGCTAAGCCCACTCGTTCAAAGGCCAATTGGATTTCCTCAACGGATGAGTCTTCGGCATTGGTGGCGACATAAATCTCGGCTTTATCCGATAAGCGACAAAGCGTTTCTAGCGCTCCTGAAACAATGTCGACTTCAGGCCAATCACACATCGGGCCCTGATATTGCGGGAAGTCGACCATCAAGGTATCTCCCCAATCAAATAAATATATCTTTGCCATCTCGAATCCTTTCAGCCTGGCAAGTTAATATAAACGGTTATTTACGAAGAGAATGAATGTAGAGCTTCCAGAGCCTCAGTCGCCTTGGCGCTTTGCACAAATACATGGTCATGGTAATAGGCCGCGATCACATTGGCACTGATCCCCCGCTCGGCGAGCTTGCTTGCAACAGCTGCGGTGAGCCCTACCGCTTCTAAACTGGAGTGAACTGTTAAGGTGATCATCCGGAAAGTACCTTCATAGGCCAAACCGGCTTTATCAGCATTGTCCTTACCAAGTACCAACGTCAGCCCTTCTTGTTCCTGAAACGTCGAGATGGGTGACAACCCCACATATTGCGATAAATCGCCCTCCACCGTGCAGAATACAAACTCTCCATCTTTGAGCTCCGGCGCCATTGATTTCAGTAATTGTTGCAGGTCGGTAATTCCACTCATGTATCCTCCTTGAACGTGATTTTATTTACGCTAAAAAATCGGCTTTAACATGGCTTTTCAACCAAGTTTCACGAGTAATTTGATACAAACAGTGGCGCTCCAAATGGTGTCCTGTCGGCAGTTTGGGGTGGTCAAAATCTTGGCCAATGTTTGTCATTCCAATTTTTTCCATCACTTTTTGTGATGGAATATTCGGTAAAGCCGTAAACGCATAGATGCTAGGAGCCATTAGCTCTTCAAAAGCAAACTGCAACGCTTTGTCAGCCGCTTCAGGTGCATAGCCTTTGCCCCAATAATCTTTGGCAATCCGCCAACCGATTTCGATGAATGGCGCATTTGGGATGCCGGATTGCTCATCTTGGCTATGTAGACCGACAAAACCAATAAACTGTCCTGTTGCCTTCAGTTCAACCGCCCAGAAGCCCCAGCCCCTTTCAGCAATTAATTGGGTGATCCTTGCCGCTTGGGCATCACTCTCCTGCACTGATAAAACAGCAGGAAAATACTGCATTACATCAGGGTCAGCATTGAGCCTAGCGTAATCGGGATAATCTTCACTTTTCCATTGCCTAAGGATTAACCTGTCGGTTTCTAACTCATGTGCCATCTGATTTATCCTTATACAACACGTAACCTCTTCACCAGTATAACCACAGCGTCACACAAAACGAGCCACTAAATTTAATATTCTGTTCGTATTAAATGAGGGGGAAATAGACTTAGAGTGATTTAGACAGCAATCGCTGTTTTTCAGAAAATCCATAACGATGGTAAAATTCATTGGCGGTTTGGTTATTCGACCAAACATGTAAATCAACAGAGGCAGCTCCTTTGTTTTTGGCCCAACCCTCAAATGTCGCCATAAGTTGGCGAGCAAAGCCTTTTCCCCGTTGGTGTTCATCAACCACTAACTCTTCGATATACCCATAACACCGGCTGTTTGTCCAGCGCCGACCTGCGACATCGACGACAGAGCCTAGCAATGTACCAACCACATTCCCATCAACATCTACAACGAGTAGACACTGGTTGTTGTCAGCAATTATTTCTCTCAGTTCCTCCTCAGTAAGCACGTCCTCAGTCTGGCTAATGACATCCGGTGCAATTGCTGCATTGTGGTGGTTTTCTACAATAAATAATCGTTTCAGTGCTAGAAGATCGTTAATCGTTGCTGTCCTTATAAACCTGCGGGATTTATCCATGCTTTTTTTGCTCGTAGTTAGTTTGATCATGTTCAAGGGCTTGTTTCTGTCTGAACTTAATTTCCTGCCAGGACTCTCCCTTTTCAATGCCTGAAATTCTTTCATGGTACTTATTACATGCCCGAGCCAGAACGTTGTCGATGTTAATACCCTCTTCTTCCTCTAGGGCAACCAAAGCATTGAGATAATCCCAGAGCACATCACCCAACTCATCTTCCAAGAAACATAGCCGTTGCTTAGCAATCTCTTCGTTTACTTCGTCGACTTCTGCTTTTAGCTCTGAGAGATAGGTTTTGGCCCCTTCAGACCATGTCGATGTTTTATCAATATCCGCCTTTCTTCGCGCCAGTCCTAATAATGTTTCCAGCTTCTCCATCATTTCCCTAATCAATCAGTCGCACTACTTTATCTCTGGATAGCCAACCGTTCGCGGTCAGCTTTTTTCAGTTTCGCCACCACCAACTCGAATGAGCGATCTATCAAGCCTTTCAACATGCCATCTTCAATCTCTTCGGTTACCGAAACCGTAATCCAGTGCTTTTTATTCATGTGATAACCCGGCTTAATCGCTTTAAACATCGACGTCAATGCTTCATTATCGGCGGGCGCCCCTTTGAGGTTAATGTCCACTACACCGTCATTGACAATAATGAGGGCGAACATCTTACCCAGCACCTTGAACACCATAACATCTGCGCCAAAAGGATAATCCAGCTCTGCTTCTGGTAAGGTCAACATAAAGTCGACAATCTCATCTTTGTTCATCACAGTCCTCTTTAATGATCAGCGAGCCGTTCGCTTTGCCATAGGGTGATCGGGGTTGAGCTGAAGGAGATCCCACAAATTACCGTAAAGATCCTCGAAAACCGCTACCGTGCCGTAGTCTTGTTCTTGTGGTTCACGGATAAATTGAATGCCGTCTGCGACCATTCGGTTGTAGTCACGCCAAAAATCATCGGTATTCAAGAACAGGAACACCCTTCCTCCTGCTTGGTTGCCAATGAAATCGAGCTGCTCAGGCTTTGAAGCTCTCGCCAGAAGTAAGGTTACCCCATTAGAGTTCGGCGGAGATACCACGACCCAGCGTTTATCCTGCTCTGGTTGATAAGTGTCTTCAATCAATTCAAACTTCAGCTTGTTGACGTAAAAATCTAGCGCTTCGTCGTAGTCTTTTACGACAAGGGCAATATGGACGATATTCTGTTTCACTTTGATTCCTTTGCGCGAAGACAACCTTGTTTAGTTAATATTAACTTTCATATGCTTGGAAGGGCTGCTGTCGACAAAATTCGCCCAAACATGATCATACACCTGCCTTTGGCCTGGATATGGCACCAAAGACTTAGCCTCTTCTAAACCGACCCAGCGGTACTCTGTATGCTCTTCATTAAGGGTCACAGGTTGGTTGGGCGGACATAGTACTGCAAACACCGGTATAATTTGCAGCACATTCACATTAGCTTCAAAAAACTGCTCTAAAAACTGGGCGTTATAAAGTTCTGATACAGAGATTTGTGTCTCTTCGTAGAACTCCCTCACGATTGCCTGCCAGCCCTTTTCCTCCCCCTCGATAGAGCCGGCGACATGACACCAGTAGTCACCTTTTACTCGCTTCATCAATAGCATTTTCATTTCGCCATCAATTTCTGACAGAGCAACGCCTGAGACAATCGAGGTATTAACCGGGATCTTTTGGGTTGTCATGCTTTCTCCTTCAAGCCATATATATTATTCAAGCCTATGTTGCATAGGAACTTATTGTGACAGGAGGCTAGATTAGAATCTATGACCGATGTAAAACCGACATAAAAAAGCCCTCACCAAATGGCAAGGGCTTAAGAATAATTAAAAAAGCAATCAGTCTTTTTTCTGACGTTTACTTTTTGGCACGTAATTCAAAATAGAAATCGGCACCGGCTTTCTTGGCTCAAAGCCTTCAACTTCACGACGCTCAATCAAGTGGCCCAAACGGCTCTCAATCATGCACAGGTTCTTGAAATTATCTTTCGAGACAAACGAGATAGCCTCGCCCGATGCATCCGCACGGCCAGTACGGCCAATACGGTGAACATATTCATCCGCAGGGAATGGCAGATCATAGTTAACTACACGGGATAGCTCTTCAATATCAATACCACGGGCACCCACACCGGTCGCCACCAGATATTGGATTTTTCCAGCTTTGAAATCTTCCAGCAGCTGTTCGCGGACTTTCTGGCTACGTCCACTGTGGAAAGCTTCTGCAGCAATGTCGCGCTTTTCCAACTGCGATACCAGTTTGGCAGCACCGTGCTTAGTTTCAATGAAGATCAATGCCTGATCCCAATTGTTTTCTTTGATCAGGTGGCTCAGCAACGCTGATTTCTTGTCTTTATCTACTGTGATCAACCACTGCTCGATATTGGCTTTGGACGCTTGATTGGCAGCGATACTGATCTCATGCGGGTTTTCAACCACAGACTTAGCCAAGTCACGAACTTTGTTAGACAAGGTTGCAGAGAACAACAGGAACTGAAGCTCTTCAGGCAGGCGGTCAATGATCTTGTTGATGTCATCGATAAAGCCCATATCCAGCATACGGTCGGCTTCATCAAGCACCAGCATTTCCACTTCTTCAAAGTGGACCGCACGCTTGCCATACATATCGAGCAAACGGCCCGGCGTCGCGACCAACACATCCACACCGTCAATCAAGCGCTGCTTCTGCTCTTTTTCATCAACACCACCATACATCGCCAGTGATGTCAGGCCTAAGTGTTTACTGTATAGGGTGATCTTCTCTTCTACTTGAACAGCAAGCTCACGAGTAGGCACAAGGATCAACGCACGGATACGCTTTTTGCGCTGCGTCTTACCCTGGCTGAGTTTTTCCAGGATAGGCAAGACAAAACTCGCAGTTTTACCTGTACCGGTTTGCGCCGCTGCAATCAGGTTTTTGCCCTGCAAAATAACAGGGATCGCCTTGTTCTGGATGGTGGTTGGCTTGCTGTAGCCAAGTTCACTGACCGCTTTGGTTAATGACTCGCTGAGCCCAAGTTTAGAGAATGGCATAAATCGCCTCTAATTGTACTGAAACTAAATATGGTAGAGCCGCCTCTACATGAAGCGCGGGAGTGTACCACGAACATGATCGCCACGAGACAACTTTCCTATCAAGCGTAGCGAATTTAAAGCAAAAAAATCATTGAAGCTCAATCCGCTAGCGAAAAGAACTAAACCCATCATTACTACCTGTTACTCAACACTGCGAAGAAATGCACCCAGCCACTCCCATTTATAGACCTTGTATAAGCGCCCGTAACCGAAATACTTAGCACGAATGTATACGCTCTCTAGTTTGGTTCGATTGACTTCCGTTACCATCAAATAATACTCCATACCGTAAAACGGGCGCATTCTATACTGTATAATCCGGTTTGCATATATTTTTAAGATATATTTTTTATGCCTGTTATAAGCTACTGAAATCTTGGCTACCTTCTCTACCACCTTGCCAAAACACAAAACGCCTGATGAAATCCATCAGGCGTTTTGAAAAATATGCACGTTACATTTGAATAAGCAAAAACTACATAAAGCTCACCTTCGGGTTTCGCTCTTCATTGATGTTGTTTTTGCTAAAGGTCTCATGGTAAATCTGCATGAAATCTTCACGGATCAACTGCTCAAGATGCGTTGCCATTTCTGTTGGGCAAAACAGCATGATATGTACGACCTGCTCACCCGTTGCGGTCGTTGTGATATGCACATGGGGATCTGGTCCCGGTAGGTCAACGCCTGCGTGCTTTTCAATTACCCCGTTGTAGCGCCTCGCAACATCAATGAACTCTTCACAGTGTCCTTCGATTTGTTCGATTAGCTCAGGCACAGTGACATACAAATTGACGAACTCTTTAACGGTAATACTGAAGCTGTGGTACACATAGCGCTTCATAAAGTTAAGGTTCTTCACTGGATAAGTGAAAAACATACTGTTCGGCAAGGTGGCCGTTTTACCCGTGAAATGGTATTGCCCATGGTGAAGGTCGATCTCTTGGATCACCGTTGCCATCATATTGTGCTCGATAACCTCTCCGCAAAGTGAGCCAACTTCGATCCAATCCCCAATTCGAAATGAACGGGCACTGGCACGCTGAATAGAGCCAGTGAAACAAAGGATGATCTCTTTAGAGGCAACCACAATAGCAACGGCAATGGCAGTGACCGATAGTGCAAACTCGCTGATCTCAGACTGCCAAAGCATGAACAGCACCACCACCATAATGGTGAAAGTGCCGTTTTTAGTTCGCGACATCCATTTACGCTGATGCTCTGATACAAATGCGACATCACCGCGAATTTGTTTCAGGACTAGCCTACGGAACATCAGAACCAGGGCAATGATCAATACGCTTAACAATAATTTGTTTTCTAGAAAGAAATCGATAACCGGTAATAACTTCTCTGGCATGAGCGCCTCTTCTCACTCCTACTTATAAACCTATAAGTGACTACCTGCTAAACTCCCACAGTTTTCACCCAAAATCCAGTTACAACAAAGTACCCATGTTTAAAACGCTAGCGCATTAAAAAAACACCTACGCAGTCAAGAGTGATTTCCTGCAGACCCACTTAATCAGGCACAATATTTCAAGGCCAAAACACAACAGCAAAATATCGCATGGGATAAAGATCACCCTCCAAACTCTCTATCCAATCATTATAATTCAGATAAAAACTCGGGTATCAAGCAACACATCAATCTTTACCCCCGACAAGTAGCGCCCCGACTATATTTACCTATCAATATTTTTTGATATGCACATATTTCTGTTTGCATGACTAGATTTCAAGGCAGTTTCATTGCGCCTTGCCACAACATCATAATTTTCAATAAAACCCAAAAACATTATTCCGCACAAAAATAGATGACTTCCAAGATAAATGTACGTGCAACAAAATTTCTTAATCACCAAGGTGGGCATCTATGGAAGGACTGACATACCGACAAGCATCCAGATTTTTGGATATGGCAACAATGGGAATAAAGCAGGGAGAAATTGAAGCATTTTTGACTATCGACAGCCGCAGCAGCTGGATAAACAGCCAGCTTTCAGAGCCCTATGAAAGCCACAAAGAACGAACTCTCTACCAAGCCCAACAACGTGGTAGCACATCGACCTCACAAGAAATGCGGGTGAGTGCCTGGTTTGATATTGCGTTATGGAAAGGGGCACAACTGCGTCAGCGTATGGCTTTCGCCCTAAGCCAGATTTTAGTTGTCGGCGACCGTGATGCCCAATTGGCCCCCTACCCCACAGAAATGGCGCATTACTACGATATTCTTACCGAATACGCCTTCAGCGACTATAAAACGCTGCTCTATCACGTTACCCGATCACCGATAATGGGCCACTACCTCACCATGGTCGGTAATCTACCCAAAAGTCACACCGGCGTTAACCCAGACCAAAACTATGCCCGGGAAATTATGCAACTCTTCACCATTGGGCTTGAAGAACTGAACCTCGATGGCACCCCTAAACTTGATGGCAACAATCAGCTTATCCCAACCTACGACGATACCGACATCGAGAATATGGCGCGAGTGTTCACTGGGTGGTTTATGAATGGCAGCAGTATGGAAAATCCTATGGTGGCCTATGATGACTCCCATGACATGGAAGCCAAATCAATACTGGGAACTGATTTCCCCGAAGGCGTAGGAGCAGAAGCCGAACTCGATCAAGCATTGGACTTATTGGTAAATCACCCCAACACGGCACCATTTATCAGTACCCTGCTAATTAAGCGATTCGTCACCTCCAACCCAAGACCAGAATATGTTGCCAGAGTAGCCTCGGTATTTCGCAATTCGGGAGGTAACTTAGGTGAGGTCATTACCGCTATTTTGACCGATAGTGAGGTACTAAGAGACAACGACCAACATGTAGCAAAATTGCGTGAACCCATTCTAGCAATGACCTATTTTTATCGCGCCATGGATGCCTACCCGGGTAAAGGCGGTGACATCATCTACAATCCGATGAACTATGCAGATACGTTTGGCCAGTACCCACTAGGCTCCCCGTCTGTGTTCAACTTCTTTTCTCCCGATCACCGCCCACAAGGCGCATTACAAAATGCCAACCTGACTGCACCAGAGCTTGAACTTATCGATTGGAGCCAAGTGATCAAGACCAGCAATGTCTTCTACCGTACGATCCTGAACTACGGCCAAGATCGTAATAAAACTAACAATAAGCAAGAAATGTATATCGCACCGGTTGACTTCGAAGATGCTGCAAACAACCAAGACAAAGAAACCATGATGTCACTACTCAAAACTCGCTTTTTGCACGGCGAGATGGCTCCTGAGTTAGAAGCAAGGATTGGGGCAATCTATGACACCCACAACAATAAGTATTACGCCGTTCCCAAAATGATTTTCTTTGCCGTCATTTCCCCTAACTTCATGGTACAGGAGTAGCATCTATGAGCATTTCACGTCGACAATTCATAAAAAGCTCAGCTATCGCTACGGCCTCCACGGCTCTCCCGTTATCATTGACGTTACCAAGACATGCCTTCGCGGCGGGTGGAGATGATTATAAAGCGCTGGTCTGCCTTTTCCTCTATGGCGGCAACGACTCTTTCAATATGATCATGCCAGCCAGCGGCGCTAACTATCAAAACTACGTCAACGCTAGGCCAGATATCCACCTTTCCTCAGCGGAGATGCTGGCAATTCCTCCCACGGCGAGCGGACAGGCAACCGCTATCAATAGCAGTATGCCAAACATCGCCCAGTTAATGGCAGAAGAGAAGGCCACTGCCGTGGTCAATGTCGGCACTTTGCTAGAGCCAACCAATAAAGGCAACATCAATAGCGTTAGAAAGCCCTCAAATCTAGGAGCCCACAATAAGCAACAATCCGCCTGGCAAACGGCTTGGAATACCTCTGAATATCACTCCTATGGCTGGGCCGGTATGATGATGGATCTACTGCCAAACGAATCAGCGACTGTTTCAGAAAGCCTGTCACTCTCAGGCAATGAGTTGCTGGGTGGTCAAAATAGTCAGGATTTACGAATAAGTAGTGATGGCGTGAGGGCAATGGATACGCTTGGTCATTCTAATGCGGTAAATAACAACTTCATTAAACTGGTTGACCAGCCTTACGGCTCTTTATTCTCGCAAGAATATATTTCTCGCCTCAAAGGTGTGATCGATTTCCAATCTGAACTCGACTCGGTGATGAACAACTTCCCGGAGGATGAAAGTATTCCCGCCAGTTACCTTGGCGGTCAATGCCGCATGGTGAAGCGGATGATCCAAGCCAGCGAACAGCTCAACCACCAGCGCCAAGTGTTCTTTATCAGCCTTGGTGGTTTCGACAACCACAGTAATCAGCGAAACCTCAACCAACCGGGTAAACATGATGCACTGCTAGCCCAAATTGATACAGCCTTAAGTGCTTTCTACCGCTCGCTAGAAGCCGAAGGCCTGCAAGATAAAGTTATCACTTTTACCATGTCGGACTTTGGCCGTACAATTGCCAATAACAGTAATCGTGGTACCGACCACGGTTGGGGGAGTAACCAGCTTATTATCGGCGGGGCGGTCAGCGGTGGGGTAACATACGGAACGCTGCCGGAATTTATTCCTACCGATGGTCAAGATGCGACGGGGAATAAGTTCATCCCATCCACCTCTTCCGAACAGATGGCTGCGACGTTATGTAAGTGGTTCGGCTTATCTGACAACAGTGTCGACTATATTTTCCCAAGCTTGAACCCAGCCAACGATAACCGGTTCCCCAGCCGTTACCTTGGTTTCCTTGGCGAGGCAACAGAACCACCAGCAGTACCGGAAAAGTTGACGATTGCCAAAGTCTTTGCGTCTGACACCCGCGTTGATCATACCCCTGAGATGGCTATTGATGGCGACGATACAACGCGCTGGACGGCTCATGGGCTTGGCATTACTTATACCCTAGAGCTTGCAGCTGCCGCTGCTATTTCAGAAATAAAATGGTCCCAACAGAAAGGTGATGTACGGCAATACTTTGTCGATATTGCTGTTAGTGAAGATGGGATCAATTTTACGACTATCAGTAATATCACGACACCGGGTAATACCTCTGCCCTTATCGGCTTCCCTATTTCTGCAAGCAATGCGAAATATGTTCAACTGACCTGTAATGGCAATAACGATCCCGCAGGTGGAAGATGGGTTGGATGGAACAACTTCCGTGAAATTGAAGTTTGGGGGAGCTAGTGCTGGCACCAAACAAACTGAGGGCTCTAGCTCTATAAGAGCCCTTTTTTCAATCCATGACTAAGAGAAGTGACGCCGTCATAAGCCATATCTTCACTGAGGATTTCACTTCGTGGGTTTTCTATACTCCATACTTTCCCTGGTATGAGGTAGTTGCCTTCCTTTCTCAGCACGATTAGTGTAATTGATATTAGAACTGACAGATTAGCTTTCCCCTGAGAGAATGAAGAAAATCTACCAACCGCTTTTTGATAACGATAACCCACCCGGAGAGATTTTTTTCGGTCACGAGGTTTTTCTGCCTAATACCACAACCCCCAGCCACAGCCACCCTTGGGGGCAACTGCAAATAATCAATGGCGGGATCCTTGAGCTTAGGGCAGAGAAAAAGCGCTTTTTATCACCCTCACAATATGCAGTTTGGGTTCCTGCAGGTATTGAGCATGAAAGCTTTATGAGGCGAAGCCTTAACTATTGCTCGATGAACATTACCCACCCGTTGGCTGCCCCGTTGCCTGATTACCCCTGTTTATTGGAAGTAAGCCCGATCATGGAAGCAATCATCAATGATCTCAAAGCACGACAATTGACGGTGGCAGAATCGGAACAGGACAAAAGGCTGATCAGCGTATTGCTAGACCAAGTCTACCAAGCGAAAGAGCACGAGCAATTCTTGCCAACCAGTAACGACAAGCTGCTCAAGCCTATCCTTACTGAGCTTGAACGTAACCCAATGTCAGAAAAGACCTTAAAGGACTGGGCTGAGGTGCTCCACACCACAGAGAGAACACTGGCCCGTCATTGTCAGGATAAGCTAGGCATGAGCTTTACCGAGTGGCGGCAACGTCGCAAGTTCCTTTATTCTTTGCATTTACTGCGAAAAGGGTCTTCGGTGAAGGAAGTGGCATTGACCTTGGGCTATCACCAAGCTTCGCCTTTTATCACCCTCTTCAAGCGCCATGCCCAGTGCACCCCGGAACAATACCGTCAACGATTCTTTGCCAGTAAAGAGTAAATATCAAACCTCCGACAATCAAAAACCATCGGAGGTTAATTAAAAGACTTTCAATGAGGCAACAATAAGTTAACTCAATTTAGTTGCATGTAGTTCATTGGTTGATATTCAATAAACTTAAAGATATCCCCAAGCACGACTTCATTTGTACCGGATGAGCGCCACATAAAGTTCCCCCAGCGGAACTCTGACAAACCCGTACGCTCAGTGTAGTCTCGACGAATCTCCGCATCACCATATTCAAGCTTTGCTTCATCCCAGGATTGTCGCGTTGAGTCCTCATTGGTAGATACTGTGCTGTCAGAAAACACATTCAAAGTAATATTTTTGCCCTGATGGTTTACATAAATATTTATAAACCACTTATCATGTTGAAATTCGCTCTCATCTACAACATTTATGATTGGCAAAGTAAGGTGCTCAAAAAGTAAGCCTTCAGGGATTTTTCCAACGTGCTCATAAACAGTTAAGCGGTCACCCCCAACCTCTTGGTCGAGCAAGTTAACTTCTGGATATTCAACCATGGCCAATACCTGACCTGTACTTTTTGAAGCGAGTTTTGTTGACGTGCCATGAATCCGATCCAGATCTACAACAGGTTCAACTACCGGATTGGGTAACTCTAAAGGTGTATCAGGATCTTTTGGGTCACTTGGTTGAGGCTCAATACCCACAGGTTGATCAACGGGGATACCTGGGTTCGGATCAACGATTTGCTTGTTATCATTATCATCGCTATTGCAACCTGCAAGGATTGTGGCAAGTGCTATTGTCAATATTACTTTTTTCATGATTTCTACTGCTATGGTTTATTATTTCAGCACAACTTAAGTCGTACATTGTATGTGAGCGGTGTTTATAAGGTAGGAATCACTTTGGAGATAGGTCATTTCATGACATAAAATCATCTACAATACGTGCTTTCAGATATCCTATTGTTTCAGATAACTTTAATTTTTCGGTTGTAGGCAAGCTCACACACTTGATAATCACTGCCTAAATCATAAATCTATCGCCAAGGTTGAAAGATTCTCTCTCCACTGCGGTCTGTATATCTGAAGCGCGTTGGAGGGGATAGATGAAACAGCTCATTGTTATTCTTTTATACGGACTTATCTTCACTTTGCCGTTAAGCATGCAAGCCGCATCGCTTAATGGCTTTAATCTCTCCAATACCAGTATTCCAGCTGCAGAGATTTTATCTGGGGGACCGGGTAAAGACGGGATCCCAGCTATTCTTCACCCCAAGTTTGTCACGGCCCATAAGGCCAGCTTTCTATCCGCAAAGGATCCTATTCTAGGTATCGCAATGAATGGGACATACCGAGCCTACCCGATCAAAATCTTGAATTGGCATGAAATAGTCAATGATCAAATTGACGGCACGCGCTTTATCATTAGCTACTGTCCGCTATGTGGCTCGGGAATGGCTTTTTCTTCCTCGGTAAACGGCCGCTCACTGACATTTGGGGTATCAGGTTTGTTGTATAACTCTGATGTCCTCATGTATGACCATCAAACAGAATCCTTATGGTCACAAATAAAAGGCTCGGCGGTTTCAGGTCAATCTATTGGGAAGCAATTAACCCAGTACCCGTTGACTTTAACGCGCTGGAGTCAGTGGCAACAACAGCACCCAGATACACAGGTGTTATCCACTGAGACTGGCTATCAAAGAAATTATCAACATGACCCTTATGCCGGCTACAGCCGCACCCCACGGCTTTATTTCCCGGTAGCTAACCAAGCCCCTTCTATCTACAGTTCAAAAGAAACTGTGATGGGATACAAGGGGAGAAATGGTGTAATAGCCTTTCCTTTCACTGAATTGAAAAAGAATGGAAAAGCAACTTTCAGCCACACCTTCGAGCAGCAGACTCTCACGGTTCATTGGGATGCTCAAAATCGCTCGGCTCATATAACCAACAGCCAAGGACAGAATTTACCAAGTACCCTACTATACTGGTTTGCTTGGTATGCTTTTTACCCAAATACCGAAGTATATAAAGCGCGATAATAGCTTCATCTCTCGAACTATCAATCTACGACTGAGCCACAACGATGTTCAAAAAACAATCAACCACATACTCAACAAAGCACATAAAATAATCATCATAGTTGTATATCACAAAAACAGACAACAAAGCAGAGCTTTACTTTATATCAATCCAACAAAACCAGATAATAAAACCACAATAACAACAGTTAGCTAGGTTTTATAACTATGATAGACATGATTTTTCCTGCATTGTTCTTATCCACAGTGATTGGCTTTAGCCTATGGGGCTGGACACAAGTCATACGTGTGGTTTTTCGTTTCTAACCCCTTTTCCTCATGGAAGCCTTCAACATATAAATTGCTCAACAATAACTAAAACAGAACAAGCCAGCAGAATGCTGGCTTGTTCGTATATCAGGTTAAGATGACCATGGGATCATTACATCAACATCATCGTCAAGATTAACAGCGTTAAAATCCCCCCTATCATTGGAATCGCTGTACGAATAACCACAGCTACCGGCGATACATTCGCAGCCCCCGCACAGGCAATAACAACACCAGCAACGGGAGAGAAAGAGCGGAACAAGCCCGCCGATAGCTGCATAGGCACTGCCAACGAGGCTGTAGATGTCCCTACGGTCGAGGCAACAGAGGGAGCTAGTGGTGAAAAGCTAAAGAAAGCAGCATTACCCGAGCCAGACAGTAGTGCAGTCAAACCTATGATAGACACCATCATTAACATCATCGGGACATAGCCAAGTCCTAAGTTACTCCCTGCGCCTAACAACATATCGATAAAGCCAATCGCCCCTAAGCCAACAACAAACGTATTCGCAGCAATGATCAACGCGACGACTCCGGAGAAGACGGTTCCCATTCCCGCTAAATACACTTTAATGGAATCAGCTACCGCTTTGAGATCTCTATTCACAATTAAGTCCGCGACCATAGCTATGAATAAACTGAAGAACATCGCAGTAACGACATCAACTTTAATCGAGCTGATCATAAACTCACTGAACACCAATAAGATTGCTAATGGCATTACAGGTAAGGCTGCAAACCAAATAGGAGCTGTGCGCGATTCCTCCTCGTTGACTGTCAACTCTTGCGCTTTAACGCCTACAGCCGCATCCCGCTTATCAAAGTAGCGCTGGCAGAAAAAATGAAGGATGGCGATAACCGCCATAACAGCTGGGGCAACCACCAACTGGTTTGCGACAAAGTAGTTTGCGGCATCGACACCAATCACTTCAGCCGCACGGTTAGAGTTACCGGAGCCTGGCCCTAAATCGAGACAAGCCGTTGTTGCTAAGACGGCTGCCGTTGCTGCTGGGGTACAGCCTATTTTTACCAATACCGGGTAAAGTGCGACTAGCAAGAGCATGGCAAGGCCGACGGCGCTCGGAATGAAGATATTGAGAATTTGGCCAATAATATAGGTTAATGCCAAAACCACGTAAGGGCTCTTAAATACCGAAAGAGGCTTGGTTACCACCTCAACCATGGCATTCGCCGCCCCAATATGGCTCATATATTTTGAAAAACCCCCTACGGCCATAATGATCAAACCGAGGTTCGCTAAAGTCGATGAGGAAAGCGCTTTTATCACAATGAAAAAGTCAAAGGTCACAGCGCCAGTTGTTGTCGCATTGCTAGGTAGAAAGTCTGTATTCCCGCCAAGGGCACCAAGCAGCATCATCACTAAACCGGCAGTAAATAAAGCAGCATGGGTATTATATTTTTTAATTATAAAGTATCCAGTTAACAAAATTATTGGAATGGCTAAAAGCGCGAGCATATTGTACTCCGTAAAAGAAATTTATTATGTAGATAAAAAGACAACATTAATGCTCAAGGTTTTATATTTAGCTTATCTTAAGCAAAACTGACATTAGCGATTAATCAATATATAGAATAGTAGTGACCTACAAAGAGCAAGATTTCCCTGCTCTTTGTAATTTAAAAATAACGGTATACTTATAAAGTAGAGTTACTCTTCAAAATTACCCATTACACGTTGTTCTTTATCTAAAAGAATGGCAACTCCCATAGAAAAGACTGAATCAACCTCAAGGTTATCATCAAGAAGTAAGAAGTCTGCATCGGCATTTAGTGCTATCTCACCTTTATTTATGCCCAATGACTTCGCAACATTTTCTGACATCATCGCACTTGCTTGTCCAATTTCTAAGCCACGATCAATCAAGGTACGCAGCAAGTGGATATTAGAATCAACAGCTGCAGCAGTGATCGTTACCATTTCTCCTGCCTCATTGAATTTTGGCAAACTTCCATTACCATCCGAACTGATTGTAATTCGTTCTGTAGGTACACCTGATTCCAATGCAGCAAACACAGCTTCACCAGAGTCGCTGAACGCACAACTACCGCCAGAGGTAATATCCATTACGCCACCGGCCTTGGCAAAGCTGGCAGCCTCTTCAAATAGCGGGATAGTTCTTGCTACATGGGTCGGAGAGAAGTTGCTATGAGGTATACCACGTTCTACCAGCTCGTTAATTTGCTTGAAAGGGTCCGGCAACCCGCCCATGTGCATATGAAGTACCCCTTTCTTGCCAGCTAGCATCGCCCCCATTCGCACATCCGATGTAATACGTAATAGCTCATCTGTTGAAGGGAATGACCCACGGTGATCAGCAATTGCGATTTTCACCCCCAATACCGGCTCAAGAAAGACAAGGTCATCACGGATGCTATTTGTTAAAGTGACCGTCGGCACTTGATAAGAGCCAGTATGCATCCATGCCGAGAGTCCCTCTGCACGTAACCCCATCACTTTTGCAAAGAGATCCTGAGGTGAGCGTGTCGAGCCATCCGTGCCCATCACACCGACCACAGAGGTAATACCGGCTTTGATCAATTTGGAAAAAGTGATTGATGGGGTACGGCTACTGAATCCACCTTCACCACCACCTCCAGTTAAATGCACATGCTGATCGATGATACCGGGTATCATTATCTTTCCATTAGCATCAAGGATAGTTACCGCTGTACCTAGCCCACTCACATTCATTGTATCTTCAATGGCAACAATTTTGTTTCCAGCTACTAGTACATCTTTTATGCCCAGCGGGGCGGGAGCATACACTTTGGCATTTTTGATCAGGGTAAGATGCGTCATTGTTTCATTTCCTATTATATAATTATTAAGTTGGTCACATTTTTATTATTATCGTTATTGATTCAGCAATTCGTTATTCCAATAATTTTTCTTTTAATGCACATTCCTGCATAAGAACAATCAATCTTATTCACTGTAATATTAAGAGCATTAAAACTGTGTGATAATATTAATTTGTTACTAATAATTTCAACTTTTGCTATCTACATAAATATTATCCAACTGGATAATCATATTTATCATTAAT
>NZ_JACSOF010000044.1:0-42111 GCF_014349205.1 Photobacterium sp. BZF1 | reverse complement strand
GACATTGTTTCATTCGGGTATCGGCGTAAAGTATGCCTTGTCGACAGGGAGTTGGCACAGGAAGGAAAGCGCCATTGAAGGCATGGGCAGGTGGCCCGAAGGATCACAGGATGTCCGGCAAGGAGCCGGGTAGACCGCAAGAAGTGGTAAGGATTGTCAGGAAAGACCCTTACGGAAAAGAAAACACAACATAGGAAGCAGCATTCTAGGGACGGGGTGCACACACGGATGGTGAACTGGTTGCTTGATGGCAACACGCTAATGGAAAAGCCGGTTAAGGATAACCGTATAGGTAAGGAAAGCCGTTCAAGGACGGAAAAAATTCATCAGGATGATGAAGAACAACAAGTTGGCATGGAAGCAACAATAACAATGGATATTGTCAGACCGGGATGTTTCTAACTGGTTAAGGACAGACTAGACAGGATATAGCCAGCAATGGCGACCCCACAGAGCGACAGGTTTTCTAACCTGTCGCTTTTTTCTTTTATACATCTTGCCCTGCTAACCTTTGTAGTGCACATTTCTCAATCAAATCTGCTATTATACCCGGCTTCATTTTGGCGCCGTGGCATTGTCCTGTGCGTTAGACTTAACAGGAGAGCGAAGATGGCCCCTTGCCCGCTGTGCCATAGCCAAAGCACTGCGCTGTTTTTTGAAGACCGGCGCCGACAGTATTTCCGTTGCGGTGAATGTGCCCTGATTTTCGCTGATCCTGGGTCGAGATTGTCGCCACAGGAAGAGAAAGCGCACTATGATTTGCATGAGAATAACCCGGAAGATATGGGTTACCGGCGCTTTCTTGCCCGGCTAGCGGATCCGCTCCTTGAGCGAATCGGCCGTGAACCGCTCGATGGCTTGGATTTTGGTTGTGGCCCCGGCCCGACCTTGTCGCTGATGTTGGCTGAAGCCGGCCATAATATGGCGGTCTATGATCCCTATTTTGCCGACAAGCCGGCGGTGCTGGATACGCAATATGATTTTGTGACCTGCACAGAAGCGATAGAACATTTTTATACGCCTGCGAAGGAGTGGGGGCAGCTGGTTGGTATGGTAAAACCCAGTGGTTGGCTGGGCTTGATGACCAAACTGGCACGAGATGCAGATGCCTTTGCGCAATGGCATTACAAGAACGACCCGACCCACGTGAGCTTTTTCAGCCGCGAAACCTTCCATTATCTGGCCCAGCGAGACGGTCTGGATGTGGAGTTTGTCGGGAATGATGTAATTTTGCTGAGGAAAACCCAGTAATGACCCGTAAGAAAAGAAGCCGTACTACCGGAATGTCCGATCAGGTAGTCACTGTAAAGACCCGCACCCAGCATGACCTTGATGGTCTGCAGCGTAAGAAAGATCGTAAGCGCAAAGGCCTGAAATCTGGTAGCCGCCATTCAATGGTATCGCCGGAAGATGCCCGCAAGGCTGCACAGCGTAAAGATCCGCGCCACGGCAGCAAAAAAGCGATCCCGTTGATTGTCGAGCCGCAGAAGCCGGCAACCAAACAACAGCGCCGCATGAGTGCAGAGCAAGAGCTACAGATGCTGGAAAATGATGCGCAGCTAATGGTATTGCTTGACCGTATTGAAGCGGGCGAGAAACTGGGTGCTGGCCTGCAGAAGCAAGTTGACCAGAAACTGGATCGTATCGAGCAATTGATGAACCAACTTGGCCTGCTTGAAGAAGACGAGCCTGAAATGGATGAGGTAGCGGTTAGCGGTCCTCGTTCCGATGACGACTTGCTCGATCAGTTCGAAAACATGGAATTTGACGGTTTAGACAAGGAGTAAGCCTTGCAGGATATGACATTGTGGCTAGGACTGGCCGGGCTGATTGTGGCAGTACTGGCAAGCTATGCCGGCTATTTGTTGTTTAAGCTATATAAGCAGACTCAACGTCATAAGGCTTTTCTTGCCAGGGCCCAGCGCCAGCAGGAAGAAGGGATCAAGCAGCGCAATGCCAATATTATGGAGAGCGTGCTGATCATCGCCGAAGCCGGCAAGCAGGACGAGTGCGATATGTCTGAGATCGCCATTCGCTTGTACAAGCTGATGGAAGTTCTACAGGGTGATCACCGGGTGGACTTTGCCAGCCAATATCCGGCTATGCATGAGCTCTACCAAGTGGTGAAGGATATGCCACGTGGTGATCAGCGTAAGACCCTGGCCAAGAAAGAGCGCATGCAGCTGGATCTGATCCGGATGAAAGCTGAAGCCCGCCTGCAAGATACCATCAAGTCAGAGCTGGATCTGATCTTGGCCGCCAAGCCAACAGCCTAATACCGAGCACTGCCTTCCCCTGTCTATACTACAGACAGGGGAAGCTGATCGGGTTAGCAGTTTAGTTATCTCCTATCTACATCTTTACCAAGTTGTGTCACACTTGGTGGTCAGTTTTCTCTCCCCTCTAATTTAGTGGAAGTAAGTCATGTCAAATGAGCAAATTGTTTGGGATCAGGCCTTAATCGAAAAATATAACTATTCCGGGCCGCGCTATACTTCATACCCGACGGCGCTGGAGTTCCACGAAGCGTTCACGCCAGCGGAATTTGACATGGCGTGTGCCCAGTACCCTGAGCGCAACCTGTCGTTGTATGTCCATATCCCGTTTTGCCACAAGCTGTGTTACTACTGCGGCTGCAACAAGATTATCACCCGTCACCAGCACAAGGCTGATCAGTACCTTGATGCACTGGAGCAGGAAATTCGCCAGCGTTCGACCCTGCTGGGTGAGCGTACAGTCAGCCAGTTACACTGGGGTGGTGGTACGCCAACCTTCCTGACCAAGCCGCAGGTCAGCCGTTTGATGGGGCTGCTGCGCGAGCAGTTTACCTTTGCCCCTGATGCCGAGATCAGCATCGAGGTCGATCCGCGTGAAATCGAGCTTGATATGCTTGACCATCTTCGCAGCGAGGGTTTCAACCGCCTGAGTATCGGGGTGCAGGACTTCAACAAGGAAGTCCAGAAGTTGGTCAACCGTGAGCAGGATGAAGAGTTTATCTTTGCGATGGTAGAGCGTGCCCGCGAATTGGGTTTCCGCTCGACCAACCTTGACTTGATCTATGGCCTGCCGAAGCAGACGCCTGAACTGTTTGCCCAAACCCTGCAGCAGGTGCTGACCATGCGCCCAGGCCGTTTGTCGATTTTCAACTACGCCCATATGCCGAAGTTGTTCGCGGCCCAGCGCAAGATCAAAGAGGCAGACTTGCCTCAGGCTAACGCTAAGCTGACGATTTTACAGCAGACGATTGCAACCCTGACCGGTGCCGGTTACCAGTTTATCGGTATGGATCACTTTGCCCTGCCGGAAGATGAACTGGCTGTTGCCCAGCGCGAGGGGATCCTACACCGCAACTTCCAGGGCTATACCACCCAGGGCGATACCGATCTGCTGGGCCTTGGTGTATCGGCCATTTCGATGATTGGCGATTGCTATGCCCAGAACCAGAAAGAGCTCAAGCAGTACTACGCCAGCGTTGGCGAGAAGCGTGAAGCGCTGTGGAAAGGGGTCTCGCTGGATAGTGATGACCTGTTGCGCCGCGAGGTCATCAAGTCGCTGATTTGCAACTTCCACCTCGACAAACAAGCTATTGAGCAGCAGTTTGGTATCGAGTTCGACAGCTACTTTGCCGAAGATATCGAGTTGCTACAGACCTTTATCGACGATGGCCTGGTAGAGGTTAGCGATAACGCGATTGATGTAGCGCTCAAGGGCCGTTTGCTGATCCGCAATATTTGTATGTGCTTTGACAAATACTTGCGCCACCGTGCCCGCCAGCAGCAGTTCTCCCGCGTTATCTAACGCTGACCAGAACACGTTGCCGAGATAATCAAAAAGCCCCCGAGCCATACGGTTCGGGGGCTTTTTTGTATCGGCTGATTTATCAACCGTTAAACATGTTCACCGCAGCAATCAGTGCCAGGATGCCGGCAGCAAAATGGCCCGGGCCATTGGCTGCGATCTCACTGACAGCAGGGATTGCCACGCTGAATGAAAATAAACTTTCCAGCATGGTGGGATTCCACTGTGTTCTTGGTGTTATGTTCGCGTTGTGTGGTGTGGCTTCAGGCTTGGCTGAAGTCGGGGGTATTGTACGCAAAATGAGCGAAGATGGAATGGGGGTAGGTCAAAAAATGGCCAGTAATTGGCATTTAATTTTCAAGGCTGTCGTCTGTTTACCTGCTTGAGTTTTCATTCAATCACTGTGCGGAAGGAAGCTTTGCGTTTGGTTGAGCTTCCTTCCGTACAGAAAAGCGAATTAGTCAGTCACGACATTGAGCTCTTTGAGTTTGCGGGTCAAGGTGTTACGCCCCCAGCCGAGCAACCGGGCCGCTTCCTGCTTGTGGCCATGGGTATGCTCCAGTGCTGCTTCCAGCAAGATTTTCTCGAATTCCGGCAACGCTTCACCGAGTAGGTTCTGATGGCCCTGGCGCAGGTTGTCGAAGGCCCACTTTTCCAGTGCATTGTGCCAGTGCTGGTGGCCGCCTTCGCTGGACTCCGGTTCGCTCGGTGCCAGTAGTTCGGGTGGTAAGTCAGCAGGGAGGATTTCCTTGCCGCTTGCCATCACGGTAAGCCAGCGGCAGGTATTTTCTAGCTGGCGGACATTACCGGGCCAATCCAGGGTCGTTAGGGCTTCTTCGGTATCCGGGTGCAGGGTTTTGACTTCGACACCAAGTTCATCAGAGGCGCGCTTGAGGAAATGGCGGGTCAGTTGCGGGATATCCTGACGGCGGTCTTTGAGCGCCGGCAGGTGGACTCGGATAACATTGAGGCGGTGGAACAAATCCTCACGGAAATCCCCTTCGGCCACCAGGCGTTCGAGGTTCTGGTGGGTCGCCGCAATGATCCGGACATCGACATTGACCGGGGAGTGGCCACCGACCCGGTAGAACTGGCCGTCGGCCAGGACCCGCAATAGCCGGGTCTGGATATCCAATGGCATATCACCGATTTCATCGAGGAATAAGGTCCCGCCGTTGGCTTGCTCGAAGCGGCCCTGGCGGACACTGTTGGCACCGGTGAAGGCGCCTTTCTCGTGGCCGAACAGCTCCGACTCAATCAAATCTTTGGGGATCGCTGCCATGTTGAGGGCGATGAACTCCTTGTGGCTGCGTGGGCTGTGGCGGTGCAGGGCATGGGCCACGAGCTCTTTACCGGTACCGGACTCACCGTTGATCAGCACCGAGATGGATGAACGGGACAGGCGGCCGATGGCGCGGAAAACTTCCTGCATCGCTGGTGCTTCACCGATGATTTCCGGTGCATTCTTTTCAATGGCCTCGGGTTGCTGTTGGCGCTTCTGCTCCTGGCTATGGGTCACCGCCCGCTCGACCAGGCTTACTGCCTCATCGATATCAAATGGTTTTGGCAGGTATTCGAAGGCCCCTTCCTGGTAGGCATTGACCGCCGCATCGAGATCGGAGTGGGCAGTCATGATGATCACCGGTAGGGTCGGGTAATCGGCTTGTAGCACCTTGAGTAGCGAGAAGCCGTCCATCCCTGGCATGCGGATATCGGAGACCAGTACGTCAGGGACGCTGCGCTCAAGTGCTTCTACCACGCTGTCGGCATTGGCGAAGGTTTCACATTTCAATCCGGCTGCGTTGAGGGTCCGCTCCAGTACCCAGCGGATAGAGCTGTCGTCATCGACGACCCATATTAGTCCTTTGCTCATGCTAATCCTCTACATAATCGGTAAATACAAGGTGAATTTGGTATGGCCCGGCCAGCTGACAACTTCTATCTTGCCTTGGTGCTGGTCGACCAGGTTCTGTGCAATGGAAAGCCCGAGCCCGGTACCGCCTTCACGCCCGGTCACCATGGGATAGAACAGGGTGTCCTGGATATCACTGGGGATCCCGGGTCCATCGTCGATAATGTCGATTTTGGCGGCGACGCGGTAGCGCTTGCCATGAATTAACGCCTGGTGGGCAGTACGGGTCTTGAGGGTAATATTGCCACCGCCATGCTGCTTGAGGGCCAGCGAGGCATTGCTGACAATATTGAGGATGGCCTGCTCGAGCTGCTCGGCGTCCATGGTGAAGTCGGGCAGGCTGGGATCATAGTCGCGGTGGAGGTGAATATTCTCGCCGCAGTCAATGCTGATCAGCTGGCGGACTTTTTCCAACACCACGTGGATATTGTCTTGCTGGCGGCTACCGGGACGCTGTGGCCCAAGCAAGCGGTCGACAAGGTTGCGTAGCCTGTCAGCCTGCTCGATGATCATCTGGGTATATTCGGTATAGCTCGGGTCGGGCAGGGTCTTTTCTAACAGCTGGGCTGCGCCACGTAGCCCACCCAACGGGTTTTTGATTTCATGGGCCAACCCGCGCACCAGCTCCTTGGCGGCTTGTTGCTGGGCATGTTGGCTGAGCTCCTGGCTGATCCGGCGTTGTTGGTCAATCGGTTTTAGCTCGAGCAAGATCAGCAACTCGCGCTGCCATGACAGTGGGCTGGCATTGAGCTCGAGGGTGTGGTGGCGGCCATCAATGACAAAGGTTACGTCACTGTCTGCCAACCCCTGCCCGCTTTGTAGTGTTTCGGGGATCAGGTTTAAGTCCAGTGAGGTATGCTGAAGCAGGTCGGAAAAACGGGTGTTGTTGAGCCGGCGCTTGCTGAACGACAGTAACTGCTCTGCCGCCGGATTGACGTAGCGTATGGTCAGCGACTCATCGAGCAACACGATTGCCGTGACTTGGTTGTCCAGGATCAGGGAAGAAATGTCAGCCGTCACAAATACCATCCTTGTTGGTGCAGTTCATCATGGTGCATTGAGCTGCTAATGCACCATATTGGTGCAATCAAGTGTAGCCTGTCTATCTGGTATCGTGAACGAAAAAATGGCGAACGCCTGTTATTTGGGCACCGGGAGCGGTGCTGGGCGTTGGTTGATACGGGCACGGTGCAAGAAGACAGTCATTTCTTTAGAAGATGCAATAACCTTGCCGTGTTTGAGCAATTCTACCTGTAAGGTCTGGCTGCCACGATCAATATTGGTGAGGTGCCAAGTCAGTTGGGCCTGGGAGCGGCCGTATACTTCACCATTAAGTCGCAGCTGTGCACTGTGGCCTTGGCTGAGTTTCCGGTTTGCTGAGGCGATGATGGTCAGGTTGCCCTGATTGTCGCGGATGGTTTGTTGATCCGCTGGGCTATTAATTTGGATGCTGGGGGATGGCAGGGCCGGTTCATCGGATAACGGGTCACCGATGGCCGATAAACCCGTAGGTGTCGGCTCCTCTTTTGTAAAGAGGGGCATTGCAGGTGCTGGTAGTTGGATATCGAGTCGTTCTGCACCGGGATAGGGCTTATCGGAAAAATGGGTGGTGCCGTCTTCATCTTGCCAGGTATAGATCTCAGAGGCTGGGGTGGTAGTAGGGAGTGCGGCCAAAGCCACTAACATCGCTGCGAGTACATGGGGAAGCCGGTACATGGTGTCTTCCGGGTTGTGGGTGTTCTGGGTATTTTCAACAGCATCAGCTTGGGTGGACAAGATCAAAAAGGCCAGCTTGTGAAGCTGGCCTAAATCTATTATGTCGACTTATTTATCAGTTACTTAAACTGAGTAGTACAGTTCGAACTCTAGTGGGTGAGTGGTGCTGTTGATTTTCTCAACATCCTGAGATTTCAGGTCGATGTAAGAATCGATGAAGTCGTCAGAGAATACGCCACCCGCTGTGAGGAACTCACGGTCTTCGTTTAGGGCTGCCAGTGCGCCTTGTAGAGACTCAGCAACAGTTGGGATTTCTGCCGCTTCTTCTGCTGGTAGGTCGTACAGGTCTTTGTCCATCGCTTCGCCTGGGTGGATCTTGTTCTGGATACCATCAAGGCCAGCCATTAGCATTGCTGCAAAGCATAGGTATGGGTTGGCTGATGGATCACCGAAACGAACTTCGATACGGCGTGCTTTCGGGCTTGGTACCACTGGGATACGGATAGAAGCAGAGCGGTTACGAGCTGAGTAAGCTAGCATAACTGGCGCTTCGAAGCCTGGAACTAGACGCTTGTATGAGTTGGTTGATGCGTTCGCGAATGCGTTGATTGCGCGAGCGTGCTTGATGATACCGCCGATGTAGTAAAGAGCCATCTCAGATAGGCCGCCGTACTTATCGCCAGCGAATAGGTTAACACCGTCTTTAGCTAGAGACTGGTGAACGTGCATACCAGAACCGTTATCGCCTACTAGTGGCTTAGGCATGAAGGTTGCAGTTTTACCAAATGCGTGAGCAACGTTGTGAACAACGTACTTGTAGATTTGGATTTCATCAGCTTTGTCCGTTAGCGTGTTGAAACGGGTAGCGATTTCGTTCTGGCCTGCAGTTGCCACTTCGTGGTGGTGTGCTTCAACAACTAGACCCATTTCTTCCATGATTAGACACATAGCAGAACGGATGTCTTGTGATGAATCAACAGGCGCTACTGGGAAGTAACCGCCTTTAACACCTGGACGGTGACCTTTGTTACCGCCTTCGAAGTCAGAACCTGTGTTCCAAGCTGCTTCTACGTCGTCGATCTTGAAGAAAGAACCAGACATATCGGTTGCGAACTTCACGTCGTCGAACAGGAAGAACTCTGGCTCAGGACCGATAAGAACGGTATCTGCAACGCCTGTTGCACGCATGAAGTCTTCTGCACGCTTGGCAATAGAACGTGGGTCACGGTCGTAGCCCTGCATAGTAGAAGGCTCTAGGATGTCACAGCGGATGTTTAGCGTTGCATCTTCTGTGAACGGGTCAAGTACCGCGCTCGCTGCATCTGGCATCATGACCATGTCTGATTCGTTGATACCTTTCCAACCAGCAACAGAAGAGCCATCGAACATTTTGCCTTCTTCGAAGAAGTCAGCATCGATCTGGTGGGCTGGGATAGAGATGTGCTGCTCTTTACCTTTAGTATCGGTAAAGCGTAGGTCAACAAACTTAACTTCGTTTTCCTGGATCAGCGCAAGTACGTTTTCTACTGACATCTTGAGTAACCTCCGGTGTTAGGTTGGGCATTGGCCACAACAAATTAGGAATGAGCGTGTTCTGCTCTATTGCTCTAATACAATGCTATAACCGTGCCAACTTTTCAAAGCCCCAAAATAGCGCACTTAGCGGGTATTTCGGGCCGATTAAGTCCATACTTTGCACCTTTTTGGGGAATGGTTGCACCAATATAGTGCAATTGGTGTGATTATCCCTTTTATGGTGCGCGTAACTACATTAGCCCACCGCGGCATATTGTCAATTAGCAAGGATAGGAAAAGGCAAGCAATAAACCGGTCTGCCAGAGCGGTTTGTGGGCTGACGGGGCGGGAAAAACCCCAAATAGAACGGCCAGAGAGAAAAAGGCGGTGATATAAATCACATATTACGTGGGTTTTGGCGTAAAATCTGTTAGATTATGAGCCGTTTTTTTAACCAAGTAGCGCCATCCGGTCGCTGCATGTTCTGAGTGAATGTGAATCCATGTCTAATCCACAGATCGATAAATTAAGAAATATCGCAATTATTGCGCACGTTGACCACGGTAAAACCACCCTGGTTGACAAACTGCTTCAGCAGTCTGGCACGTTAGAGTCTCGCGGTGAAGTTGAAGAACGCGTAATGGATTCCAACGACATCGAAAAAGAGCGTGGTATTACCATTCTTGCTAAGAACACAGCGATTAACTGGAATGATTACCGCATCAACATCGTAGATACCCCAGGACACGCCGATTTCGGTGGTGAAGTTGAGCGTATCATGTCGATGGTTGACTCTGTACTGCTTATTGTTGACGCCGTTGACGGCCCAATGCCTCAGACGCGTTTCGTAACCCAGAAAGCGTTTGCCCACGGCCTGAAGCCAATCGTGGTAATCAACAAGATCGACCGCCCAGGTGCACGCCCTGATTGGGTAATGGATCAGGTATTCGACCTATTCGACAACCTAGGTGCAACTGATGAGCAGCTAGACTTCCAAGTGGTTTACGCATCAGCGCTTAACGGCTGGGCAACTCTGGAAGAAGGCGAGACGGGCGATGACATGGAACCATTGTTCCAGGCTATCGTTGACAACGTAGCGGCACCTAATGTTGACGTTGACGGCTCTCTGCAGATGCAGATCTCTCAGCTTGACTACAGCTCATACGTGGGTGTTATCGGTGTTGGCCGTGTTACCCGTGGTAGCGTGAAGCCGAACCAGCAAGTGACTGTTGTCGGTGCAGACGGCAAAACCCGCAACGGTAAAGTCGGTACTATCCTTGGCTACCTTGGCCTTGAGCGTCACGAAGTTGAGCAGGCGACTGCTGGTGACATCATCGCAATCACTGGCCTTGGCGAGCTTAAGATTTCTGACACTATCTGTGACGTGAACGCGGTTGAAGCACTGCCTGCTTTGTCTGTTGACGAGCCAACCGTAACCATGACGTTCCAGGTGAACACTTCTCCGTTCGCGGGTAAAGAAGGTAAGTACGTGACTTCACGTAACATCCTTGAGCGTCTGCAGAAAGAATTGGTACACAACGTTGCCCTGCGCGTTGAAGAAACGGAAGACCCGGACAAGTTCCGCGTATCTGGCCGTGGTGAACTTCACCTGTCTATCCTGATCGAGAACATGCGCCGTGAAGGCTTCGAGCTAGCGGTATCTCGTCCTGAAGTTATCATCAAAGAAGAAGATGGTCAGCTGATGGAACCGTTCGAAACCGTAACTATCGACGTGGTGGAAGAGCACCAGGGCGGTATTATGGAGAACATCGGCCTGCGTAAAGGTGAGCTGACTGATATGGCACCAGACGGTAAAGGCCGTGTGCGTATGGACTTCATGATGCCTTCTCGTGGCCTGATTGGTTTCCAGACTGAGTTCATGACCCTGACTTCTGGTTCTGGCCTGATGTACCACACGTTTGACCACTACGGCCCGCACAAAGGCGGTACTATCGGTCAGCGTAACAATGGCGTACTGATTGCTAATGCAGCGGGTAAAGCCTTGACTAACGCCCTGTTCAACCTGCAGGAGCGTGGCCGCATGTTCATCGGTCACGGTGTAGAAGTCTACGAAGGTATGGTTATCGGTATTCACAGCCGTGACAACGACCTGACGGTTAACGCCCTGAAAGGTAAGCAGCTAACTAACGTTCGTGCATCTGGTACCGATGACGCGCAGGTGCTGACTCCGCCGATCAAGTACACGCTTGAGCAAGCACTTGAGTTCATCGATGATGACGAGCTAGTGGAAGTAACACCTGAAAGCATCCGTATTCGTAAGAAACTACTTACGGAAACTGATCGTAAGCGTGCAAGCCGCTCAGCAAAATAATTGCTAGCTGTTAGCCGTTAAACCATCCCCCCATCGGTGCTACCATGGGGGGATTGTTGTATCTGAACCCTACAAAAAAAGAAGAACGACTATGCAACCTATCATTATCACTGGGGGACCGGGCGCAGGGAAAACCTCGCTGCTCGCTGCCTTGGCACGGCGCGGGTATATGACTTTCCCCGAGGTGTCCCGTACCTTGATCCGCGAGCAGGCTGCCCTACCTGATGGTGTATTACCCTGGACCGATTTGCCGTCCTTTGCTGCGCTTTGCCTCGATAGGATGAGCAACCAGCGTGAGCAAGCCAAGCGCGGGACCATGCCGGCCTTTGTTGACCGTGCAATAGGGGATATCTGTGCCTATTTGACTATCGGTGGCGTCGAAGTGGACGAACATTACCAAACCATGGCCAAGGGTTACTTTCCGACGGTCTTTGTTTGCGCACCGCACGCCGATATCTATGTTCAGGATGAAGAGCGCCCGCACAGCTTTGCCGAGGCAGGGCAGATCCACCTACAACTTATCGAGACTTACCGAGAGCTTGGCTACGAGGTGGTTGATATTCCGTGGGATGGCATCGAAGAGCGGGCCAGCTGGTTACTGGCCCGGCTTAAGCAGGACTAACTGCAGCAGCGGGCTAGCTGCGTTGCAGCTGGGAAATAAAGCGCTCGGACTCGGCAATCGCTGCTTCCATATCGGTGATCGCCCGTTGGATATCGCGCTGCAGGGACTGGAATTCTCCTTGTAGAGAACCAATCGCGGCCGCATTGAGGTTATGCTTTAAGTACAAAGTGTTATCGCGTAGGGTATCCAGTACTGGGCCCATTTTCTGTTCTGCACGGTGCATCGCACTGAGCATCCGTTGGTATGAAGCCTTGGTGTTGTTGAGCTTGGACTCGCTATCGCGGCGCAGTTTGCTGCTGCTGTAGAGCTCCAGCTCATCTTGCCATTCGTCGAACAGGGCGTCGGCGACATCTTCAATTGCTGCAATGCGCTCACGCACTTTTTCAGCGGCATCGTTGCTGGCCTCGTACTGGTCATTGACCTGATTGTAGGCGCTTTCCAGTTCGCCACCGTCGAACTGGTTGAGGGCCTTAAGGGCATCGAGTGCACTGGTAAACTGTTGTTGGGCGTCTTGTTGGGCCTCATTGGCATCTTCGACCCGGTCGACCATGATATCCCGTTTGTGGATGCCGACCTGTTCCATGGCCGAGTAATAGGCACTTTGGCAACCGGTCAGTACGGTTAGGCTGAGAAGGAAGGCAAGCAAATAGGGCATAGTTGACTCCATGTGTCCTAATATGTGAAAAGTGACTGTAATTAAAAGCAATTAATGACATGACTATGGATGACAAAACGGCAACAAGCAAATCTATCTGGCGTGACAGGCTACGTAGTGCTATGGCATTTACCGGGTATTTGCACTACCGGGTTGGCCATGACCGGCTGACTGTGACGGCGGGCTCGATGGCTTATGTGACTTTGCTGTCCTTGGTGCCTCTTATCACTGTGGTATTGTCGGCCCTGTCATCCTTTCCGGTGTTTGCCGGGCTTGGGGAGTTGCTGCAAAACTTTGTGATTGAGAACTTTGTCCCGGCAGCCGGTGAAGTGGTCAAGCAGTACCTCAACGAGTTTGTGGCCAATGCCGGCAAGATGACGGCGGTGGGGGTCGGAGCATTATTTGTCGTGGCGATGATGCTGATTTCGTCTATCGACAAGTCACTCAACTACATCTGGCGGGTCCATGAAAAGCGCCGCCCGGTGATCTCGTTTTCGATATACTGGATGGTCCTGACCCTCGGGCCGATTTTGGTCGGAACCAGTATTGCGGTCAGCTCTTATCTCGGCTCGCTCAACTTACTCGGCAGCGATGCGGTTAATGGCCTGCTGCAGCGCTCGTTGCGCTGGCTGCCGGTCCTTATGTCGAGCAGCGCCTTCCTCGGGCTTTACTTATTGGTGCCCAACACCAAGGTACGGTTCCGCCATGCCTTGGTCGGTGCCGTTATTGCCAGTATCCTGTTTGAACTGAGCAAGAAAGGTTTTGCCCTCTATATCACTAATTTCCCTTCTTACCAGGTGATCTACGGCGCGTTGGCCGTGGTGCCGATTTTATTTGTATGGGTTTACCTGTGCTGGTGTATTGTATTGTTCGGGGCGGAAATTACGGCGAGCCTCGGCGAGAAAAGCCATTGGCACCCAGAAACCAAGGGGTGGCAAACTACCGTACCCACCCAGGAAGAACTGTCGGATATTCAACAGGCTGTGGATCTTCAGGCAGAGAATGAACAAACAGCCTCACAACAGATTGTAGGAAAAGGTAAAAACGAATGATTGCACTGATCCAACGGGTGAGCGAAGCGAGTGTAACGGTTGATGGCCAGGTAACGGGTGCTATCGGCAAGGGCTTGCTGGTTCTGCTTGGCGTCGAAAAAGGCGATGATGAAGCCAAGGCCAAGCGCCTGCGCGAAAAAGTGCTAGGCTACCGGGTATTCGAGGACGAAGAGGGTAAGATGAACCTCAATGTCCAGCAAGCCGGTGGCAGTGTGCTGGTGGTATCGCAATTTACCCTAGCCGCCGAAACCAAGAAAGGAATGCGCCCGGGTTTTTCCAACGGTGCGGCACCGCAAGATGCCGAGCGTATGTATGAATACTTTGTTGATTGCTGCAAGGAAACAGGGATCAAGACGGAAACGGGCATCTTTGCCGCCGATATGAAAGTGGCACTGCTCAATGATGGCCCGGTAACCTTCTGGTTGCAGGTATAATTATCTAATAGGCACCTTTGCCTCAGGAACGCTGGAGAAGGATTTCATGTTTCGACTTGTCACCCCCCAAACGGAAGAAGAGCTGGCGAGCTATTATGATTTTCGCTGGCGGATGCTGCGTGAGCCCTGGCATATGCCGGTTGGTTCGGAGCGAGATGCCTACGACGATTTGAGCAGCCACCGGATGATAGTCAGTGATAACGGTCAGACTATCGCGATTGGCCGTCTATATATGACACCGGACAACGACGGCCAAATCCGCTACATGGCGGTCCACCCGGATCACCGCCACCAGGGAATGGGGGCGATTGTCCTGATGGCGCTGGAATCACTGGCCCGTGAGGAAGGGGCGAAACGCCTGGTGTGTAATGCCCGCGAGGATGCAATCCCGTTCTACCTGCGGAGCGGCTTTGCTAATCAGGGTGAGTTGAGCGAGGAAAAGGGGCCGGTACGGCACCAGCAAATGCTCAAGCACCTCGATCCGCTCACCGAAGTGGTGCGCCATCCGGATTGGTGCCAAGAGCTGCAAGAACTGTGGCAGTCCCAGATCCCAATCAGTGAACGGATGGGGGTGAAGATCAGCCAGTATACCGGTTACCGGTTTGAGGTCAGTGCCCTTATCAATGCCAACCTAAATACCAAAGCCAATATGTTTGCCGGCAGTATCTTTACGATGGCAACACTGGCTGGCTGGGGCTTTGTCTGGATGTTGCTCAAAGAGCGTAAGTACAAAGCCGATATCATGCTGGTTGATAGCCACATCCGTTATCGCTCACCCGTCAAAGAACGCCCTCGGGCGGTGGTCACTGTGGAAGATCTTGAGGGTGACGTAGAACGGTTGGCGACCCACCGTAAGGGCCGGGCTATCGTTAAGGTCAATGTCTACAGTGGCGATGAACTGGCTTCGACGTTCACCGGCACTTATATGCTGCTGCCGTCACATAACGAGCCAGATACTGTTTGCTGACCTTCCTGCCAGCGCTTGGTTAGGCGCTGGCAACCTATCTTCGCCTCCAATTCCAGTTGCTGCCCGGAAGGCGTGGCCAAATCCCATTGGCCTTTAAATAGCACGTCTATCTCTTTGCCGGTAATGCTGAGCGGTGAAATCGTCATTCGCCCCCGGTCACTGGTGATCTTGAGTGGTGTGATGGCTAGAGGTGTGGCCTTATCCACCTCTGCTTTGGTAGCCGCTGGTATGTCCGATGAAGATGCCTGCTGCCAGGCATTGAATAGCACTTCGCCGCCTAGCTCGACAGCACTATCACGGAATGCTGCCCGCAGCTCGCCGTTCAGGCTATGGGACAGGCTGGCATAGTTCTGGCCGAGTCCTTGAAGGGCAGCAGTCATATCAATGTGGCCGCTAGCGGGCCAAGGCACTGATAGCCAACGCGGTAAAATGTGGGCAGGCAGGCTATCACCCTGGAGGGCTACCTGCCAGGGTAGCCCTTCTTGGCCCAGATCAATCTGCCCCGTTGCCTCTAGCAACCCATCCTTGAACGGCAGGAAGGCTTGCTCCAATTGCCACTGGCCGTTATCACTGCTCATCTCGACAAGCGGTTCGAATAAGTCGACAGTATTGAGGCTAGCCTGGCGGGCAGTCGCTGCGACATTGCCTTGCCAGAGGCTGAAATAAGGTTGGGTACGGAGCTCGATATTCTTGCCGCTGGCGTTGAGTCCATTGATATACCAAGGGATTTCACTGTCAGCAGCGGTCAGCTGGGCATAACCGATATCCAAAGATTGGATACTGATTTGCTTGAATGGTGAGAGAGCCAAAGACAGGAGGTTTGCCCAATCGGCAGGTAAGAACCATTTGATCCCCTTGCTGGTGAAGTTATCCAGTTGCAGTGCCCCTGGGGAGGCTTTGCCTTCAACCCGCCAATATCCTTCCAGCGCATTGACCGATGCTCCGTTGATAATGACCTCATGCGGCCTGAAGTTCACATCCAATAGGGGATCGGTAAATAGTTGCTGCTGCCAACTGCCACTCTCTGCATTGAATGATAACCAGGCGTCCTGTTGCAAATAAGCGGTGCGTGGCCACTGCCAGCCGGTGAGGGAAAGGTTGGCGTGGTTGAGGCTAACAGCAGGGAGCTCGATACTGCTGTCGAGGATATCGACCCGCTTTAGGGTGGCCTGCCATTGTTCTGAGGCCCAGTTCTCGAGCTGATGCTGGATTATTTGCATTAACCCGCTATCTTGCAGCTGCAGTCCGGACAAGCTCAGCTGGTGGATAGCCAGTGTTTTATTGTCGCTGTCCAAGTCGAGTTGGCCATTGACGCTGGCATGCTGCCAATCGAACGAAAAGCCGTTGAGTGTCCATTGGCTGTCATCATAGTGCCCATCAAGCAGAAGCTGCTGGGTTTCCCATTGCTGCCACTGGGCGCTGTCGGCTGCCAGTTGGAAGCTGCCCCTGAACTGCTGCCACCAAGGTGTGGTCGTGCCAGGGCGGTAATGCCAATTATCAAGCTGGAGTTCTGCTTGCCCGAGGGCCACTGTGTTGGTGCTTACGTTCAAGCGGCTGATTGCAAGGCGATGGCTGTACAGTTCGGGCAGCTTGGTGTTGGTTAGTGCTTGGGGAGGAACGACAGGGCTATCAATCAATAGGCTATCAAAGCGCCACTGCAGTTGGGTCAGCGATTCAGTGTTTAGCCAAAGCGAAATGCGGTCAGCACTTATTGGTGGCTGGCTGCCATTGATGCTCAACGATGGACTAAGCAGTGTCAGGTGCCATGGCTCACGGATGTGATAGCGTACATCTGCAAGGTCTAAGGTATGGGGGGTTAGTTGGTTGACCGCTTGGCGGATCATGGTAGCGGCATACTGGGTATGGAGCAGGGTCAGGATGATGGTCGCTCCCAATGCAGCGAGCACAGCTAAAGTGGCAATAATCTTCCCAATAATACGCATAGCGGCTCCCAGCATCCGACAACTCCCAGTCAATTGCCTTCAGTATAACTGTACCGAGGCAATGATTATTAGGCGGCAATTTCCTCCCGGCTGCAAGCATAGGGCAGGACTTTTGATATTTATTTAACGAAAAAGCCCCTCATCAGAGGGGCTTAGAGTGTTTCGGCTAGCGACTAGCGGTTAGTCAATTTGCGGACCTGCTGCAACCAGAGAGGCACCTTCGGCATTGTCGGTGTACTTCTCGAAGTTGTTGATGAAGCGCTCGGCCAAGTCTTTCGCCTTGCTTTCCCACTGTAGTGGATCGGTGTAGGTATCGCGAGGGTCAAGGATCTCTGGGTCAACATGCGGTAGCGATGTTGGGACTTCCAGGTTGAAGATTGGGATATTCTTCGTTTCGGTGTTCTCGATAGAGCCATCAAGGATAGCATCGATAATTGCACGGGTATCCTGGATAGAGATACGCTTGCCAGAGCCATTCCAGCCGGTGTTCACCAGGTATGCCTCGGCACCTGCTGCTTCCATACGCTTAACCAGTACTTCTGCGTACTTGGTTGGGTGTAGCGTCAGGAATGCATTACCGAAACAGGCCGAGAAAGTCGGGGTTGGTTCGGTGATACCACGCTCAGTACCTGCTAGTTTGGCAGTGAAGCCAGACAGGAAGTGGTACTTGGTTTGCTCTGGGGTTAACTTGGACACAGGAGGCAATACGCCGAATGCATCCGCCGACAGGAAGATAACCTTGTTGGCATGGCCGCCTTTGGAGATAGGCTTAACGATGTTTTCGATGTGGTAAATCGGGTAAGAAACACGGGTGTTTTCTGTTTTCGAGCCATCATCGAAGTCGATAGCGCCATCGCTGCGTACAGTTACGTTTTCTAGCAATGCGTCACGGCGGATCGCATTGTAGATGTCTGGCTCGGCTTCTTTAGATAGGTTGATGGTTTTCGCGTAGCAACCGCCTTCGAAGTTGAAGACACCGTTATCATCCCAGCCGTGCTCGTCATCACCGATAAGGGCGCGCTTAGGATCAGTCGACAACGTTGTTTTACCTGTGCCTGATAGGCCGAAGAATACTGCTACATCACCGTTTTCACCCATATTGGCAGAACAGTGCATAGAGGCGATATCACGAAGCGGCAGGAAGTAGTTCATCATCGCGAACATACCCTTCTTCATTTCGCCGCCGTACCAAGTACCGCCGATAAGCTGCATCTTCTCAGTCAGGTTGAATACCGTGAAGTTTTCAGAGTTCATTTCATGCTCTTCCCACTTCTCGTTGGTGCACTTGGCACCATTCATTACCACGAAATCAGGCTCGAAGGTTTCTAGCTCTTCTTCCGTTGGGCGGATGAACATGTTCTTCACGAAGTGAGCCTGCCAGGCCACTTCAGTAATGATACGGATACATAGGCGGGTATCTGGGTTAGTACCGCAGAATCCGTCAATGACAAACAGGCGCTTGCCAGATAGCTGGCCTGTCACTAGCTCTTTCAGATCGTTCCACGCTTCGACACCAATGCTCTTATTATCGTTTTTGCCTTGGTCTGCCCACCACATGGTATCGCGGGTAGTGTCATCTTTGACGATGAACTTATCTTTCGGGGAACGGCCTGTGAAGATACCGGTATCTACAGCGACTGCACCTAGCTCAGTAACGATACCTTTTTCGTATCCCTCTAGGCCCGGCTTGGTCTCTTCTTCGAACAGAACTTCGTAACTTGGGTTACGAACAATCTCTGTAACATTGTTGATACCGTATTGAGATAGATCTAATTTTTTTGCAACCTTTTTTTCGACGTTCATGACAGTCATAGGTGCTCCTTGGGTAAGATGTTGTTTAACTGTTGACCATGCTAGCAACCCTAAAGGGGTAATTCAGGGAGGTTTATCAAAAATTAACCATTAAAAAGTTAAGGTTAAGTAAAAGTCTTAAATATATTGTAGGTTGTAAGTTTATCGTGTTGTAAAGCGTTTGCGCTAGCTCTAAAAATTAATATTTTCCCTGAAAAAAGCGAGGGTTAGCATGTTATTTGCTTACATCTTGAGCAAGGAAAGTGTGCTTCAGGTAGAAAAAAAGCCGGACAATGTCCGGCTTTTGTAAGTCAGTTTCAGGCTTAATTATGAAGAATAATTAATGCACCTGGTTGCTGTTGTCTTTTGCTGCATTTTCGAACAGTGCGGCAACGTCAATGCTATCAAAGTCATAGCTGGTGCCACAGTAGTCACAATGCAGAGAAACCTTGCCTTCTTCAGCAACGATGCGGTCGACTTCAGCGCGCTCGATAGAGCAGATTGCTGATGCGCTGCGCTCACGTGAACAGCCACACTGGAAGATCACTTCCTGTGGGTCGAACAGCTTAACCGTTTCCTGGTGGTATAGGCGGTAAAGGACATCTTGAGCTTCCAGGCTGAACAGTTCTTCGTCCTTAACGGTGCTTGTTAGCTGCTCAAGGTGCTCGAAATCATCTTCGTGGCCTTGGCCGTCAGGCAGGATCTGCAGCAGCATACCGGCTGCTTTCGCTTGGCCTTCGTGCTCGCCGGTACGTAGCCAAATACGGGTCTTCAGCTGCTCTGAGTTTTCGAAGTAACCTTCAAGGCATGCCGCAAGGCTGTCGCCTTCCAAACCAACGACACCCTGGTAGCGTTCGCCTTTGGTTGGGGTGATGGTGATCACCATGTGGCCCTTGCCCATTAGGTCATGGATATTGCCTTCGGCAGGGACATCGCCGTCCCAACGGGCAACACCGCGCAGTTTCTGGTCGTGGTCACCGTTAATTACAGCGAGCTTAACCGGGCCATCACCTTGCAGCTGGACAGTGATTGACCCTTCGAATTTCAGTGTGGCCGTCAGCAGGCTTGTTGCAACCAGCAGTTCACCCAACAGGGTCTGTACTGGGGCTGGGTAGTCCTTGCTGGAAATGATTTGTTGGTAGGTGTCGCCCAACTGAACCAGTTCACCACGTACGGATACACCGTCAAACAGGTAACGGTATAGACTATCTTTTGTCATTAGCTTGATTTCTCCAGCAGGTATCTAATTGACCAATTTTTGGTATCTTGCGTCAACATAACGAAACTTTTCTGCGCTACACTGAACTAATACCCTTAGTCGGAATGACTCTTAAACTTAATTATATCGCGACGCTGCTTTTTATCAGGGCGCTTTTCGGGACTAGGACTGCCGTAGGCGTGAAGGCGACGCATTTTAGCATGCTCTTCACGGCGCTTTGCGCTCTCCTCAGTCTCCCGGTATAGAGTTTGTGCTTCAGGTGCACCACGGCGGGTGTCTGAGAGTTTCTCTATAATAATGGTTTTTTCGTCATTGCCTTGGCGTAAACGGATCTCAGCACCCACTTCGACCAGTTTACTGGGTTTGGAGCGTTGGCCGTTATATTGCACCTTGCCGCCATCAATCATGGTACGGGCAATAGAACGGGTCTTGTAAAAGCGTGCCGCCCATAACCACTTATCGAGACGGACCTGGATGTTGTCTTGATGCGATGTGTGTTGGCCCACATTATGCTCCTTAACCCATAAGGGCGCTAAAAGTACCACATTGCCGACAGAGCGTCAGCAGGCGTTGAGAGATATTAAATGGTGATATGGGATCGGGATTTCAACAGTAAATCGGGAATAAATCACAGATAATAGCTAGTCTATTGATAGTAGTAGAAACTTTTCTTCATACATTTTGATAGACTACTCACGATAATTAAACGATTCGTTAATTAAGTAATACGTTTTGATATTACATTTTGGTATAACGCGCTAGTTTTTCCGCAGGATGATGGATATTTCATGGTTACAGCAAATTGGTTAGGGAGCTTGCAGTCTAAAAGCAAGATCTCAATCTCTTCATTGACCCGCGTCCTTACGTGGGTGCTAGTGGTGATGCTCGCTTGGGTCGTCGGCCGAATGGTATGGCTTGCGTTGCAGCCTGCCCAAGCACCAGCCAGTTGGCAGGCTTCAACGGTAGCTGTGACATCGAATGCCGGTGGCAATCGTTCTGAAGTGGCCAAGGTACTGAACATGAACTTGTTTGGCCGTTACCAGCAGAATGCGCCAGTGGTAGAGCGCAAGCAACCGGTGAAGCAGGATGCCCCGCAGACTCGCCTTAATTTGACGCTTGTTGGTTTGGTCGCCAGCTCCAATCCGCAAACAGCCCTTGCTGTTATTACCCACCGCGGTAAGCAAAATACCTATGGCCTTAACGAAGCTATTGAAGGGACCCGAGCGACGCTGCAAGCAGTCTATCCGGATAGGGTAATAATCCGTAACAGTGGCCGAGATGAAACCCTGATGCTAGATGGTGTCGATTTCAACAAGGCATCACAAAGTACACCAAGGCCCCGTCAGCCTGAACCGCGACAAGCCGAGCCAACCTCGGACTTGAGCCGTATCAAGCAGGAAATCCTCGAAAAACCACAAACCTTATTTAGCTATATTCGCCTGTCCCAAGTGAAAAGGGATGGTGAGTTGGTGGGATACCGGGTTAACCCCGGTAAAGAGCGGGCGTTGTTCGACGCCGTGGGCCTTAAGGCCAATGACTTGGCCGTTAGCCTCAACGGCAATGATCTGACTGATGCTGCTGTGATGGCGAAACTGTGGACGGAACTATCTAGCGCCACAGATTTTACATTGACCGTCGAGCGAGAAGGTCAGTTACACGATATCTATATTGAGCTGCAATAGCAGTCCAACGCGAACATGCGAAGACGCAGGAGTTTTTTGTGAAAAAATGGATGGGTAAAAGTGCCCTCTGGTTATTAGGCAGCTTGATGTGCAGCTCTGCATTGGCTAGCGAGTTTAGTGCCAGCTTCAAAGGAACAGACATTCAGGAATTTATTAACATTGTCGGGCGGAACCTGCAGAAAACCATCATTGTGGATCCTGCAGTGCGGGGCCAGGTTAATGTTCGCAGTTATGATCTGCTCAATGATGAGCAGTACTACCAGTTTTTCCTCAATGTCCTCGAAGTCTATGGCTTTGCCGTGGTTGAGATGGATAACGGCGTACTCAAGGTCGTCCGTGATAAGGATGCCAAGATTTCTGCTATTCCAGTGGTGGGTGACAACAGCAATATCACCGGCGACCACGTCGTTACCCGCGTCATTGCGGTACGTAATGTCTCGGTCCGTGAACTCTCGCCACTACTGCGTCAGCTTAATGATAATGCCGGTGCGGGTAACGTAGTGCACTATGACCCAGCCAATATCATTATGATCACCGGTCGTGCCGCAACGGTAAACCGTTTGGCGGAGATCATCGAGCGGGTTGACCGTGCTGGTGACAAAGAGATCGATGTGGTTGAGTTGCGCAATGCCTCGGCAGCGGAGATGGTACGTATCGTAGAAGCGCTGAACAAAACGGCAGATGCCAAATCAACCCCAGAATTTCTGCAGCCTAAACTGGTTGCCGATGACCGTACCAATTCCGTATTGCTATCAGGTGATCCGCAGGTGCGTGATCGTCTGCGCCGCCTGATCCGCCAACTGGATGTCGAAATGGCCTCCTCGGGCAATAACCGTGTGGTGTACCTGAAATACGCCAACGCCGAAGAGATGGTAGACGTTCTTAAAGGGGTGTCCGATAACCTGCAGGCAGAAAAGCAGGGCAATGCCAAGGCGACAGCGAACACTAACTCCCAGGTGATGATTTCGGCTCACGTTGATACCAACTCGCTTATCCTGACCGCGCCGCCAGATATCATGCGCGCATTGGAAAACATTATTGCCCAGCTTGATATCCGCCGAGCCCAGGTTCTGATCGAGGCGATGATTGTCGAGCTTGCCGAGGGTGATGGCGTGAACTTCGGGGTGCAGTGGGGCAGTACCGATAGCGGTGGGGTGATCCAGTTTGGTAACTCCGGTGTGCCGATCTCCCAGTACGCCATTGGTCTTGAAGAAGCACAAGAATCGACCAGAACCGAAACCTTCATTAACCCAAATACCGGTCAGGAAGAAACCCGTACCATCACCGAGGATGGTGACTTCAGTACTCTGGCTTCCGTGCTGGGTGGTGTGAATGGTGCCGCGCTCGGTATTGTGATGGGTGACTGGACCATGTTGGTCAATGCCGTTGCCTCGGACCGTAACTCTAATATCTTGTCATCACCGAGTATTACCGTGATGGATAACGGTGAAGCCTCGTTCATTGTCGGTGAGGAAGTCCCTGTTGTAACCGGTTCGACGTCGAGTTCGAACAACGATAACCCATTCCAGACCGTTGAGCGTAAAGAAGTGGGTATCAAGCTCAATGTCACCCCGCAGATCAACGAAGGGGACTCGGTTCAGCTGAAAATTGAGCAGGAAGTCTCTAACGTACTGGGTGCCGATGGCGCTGTCGATGTGCGTTTCTCCAAGCGTCAATTGACCACCAATGTCTTGATCCAGGACGGCCAGATGCTGGCGTTGGGTGGTTTGATCCAAGAGCAGACCAACGAGAGCGAGCAGAAAATTCCAATTCTGGGTGACATCCCGGTACTGGGCCACTTGTTCAAGTCAACCAATACCACGACGGGTAAAACCAACCTGATGGTCTTCATCAAGCCGACCATTATCCGTGATGGGGTGACGGCAGATGGTATTACCCAGCGTAAGTACAACTACATTCGTGCTGAGCAGCTGTTCAAGGCGGATAAGGGTTTGCGCCTAATGCCTGAAACCGATGTGCCGGTTCTGCCGAAATACGGCGAGGATATCTCACTACCGCCAGAGGTACGCGCCTTTGTTGCCCAGTTGGAGAATGACCAGTAATGCATGATGTAAGCCAGGAACAGGATAAGCAGCCGCTGTTCCGGCTGCCTTTCTCTTTTGCCAAGCGCCACCGGGTGGTGCTTGAAGCATTGGATCAGGATGTTGCCTTGTATTACAGCGGCCAGTTGTCAGGTGCGGTTTTGGCCGAGATCCGTCGGGTTGCCGGTGGTAGTTTTGTGCCACATGCACTGGAAGACAAGGCATTCGAGCTGAAATTGACCGAAGCTTATCAGCGCGACTCGTCTGAGGCCCGCCAGTTGATGGAAGATTTGGGCTCGGATAGTGATGACTTTTTCTCTCTGGCCGAGGAACTACCGGAAACTGAGGATCTGCTGGAATCGGAAGATGATGCGCCAATCATCAAGTTGATTAACGCCATGCTGGCCGAAGCGATCAAAGAGGCGGCATCGGATATCCATATCGAGACTTTCGAAAAAGTGCTGTCGATCCGTTTCCGGGTCGATGGTGTGTTGCGTGAAGTCCTGCAGCCAAGCCGCAAACTGGCCCCGCTGTTGGTTTCTCGTATCAAGGTAATGGCAAGATTGGATATTGCCGAGAAGCGGGTCCCGCAGGATGGCCGTATCTCGTTGCGTATCGGTGGCCGTGCGGTAGATGTGCGTGTATCAACCATGCCATCTTCCCATGGTGAGCGGGTGGTATTGCGTCTTCTGGATAAGAACGCGACCCGTTTGGATCTCTACAGTCTTGGCATGACCGAAGCCAACCATGCCAACTTCCGTCATATTATTGAGCGCCCGCACGGGATTATCCTAGTGACCGGCCCGACGGGTTCGGGTAAGTCGACCACCTTGTATGCCGGCCTACAGGAGCTCAATGGTAAGGAACGTAATATCCTGACGGTTGAAGACCCGATTGAATTTGATATCGACGGTATCGGCCAGACCCAGGTAAACCCGAAGGTTGATATGACTTTCGCCCGTGGCCTTCGTGCGATTTTGCGTCAGGACCCAGATGTGGTGATGGTCGGTGAGATCCGTGACCTCGAGACGGCTTCTATTGCAGTACAGGCGTCGTTGACCGGCCACATGGTGATGTCCACCCTTCACACCAACACAGCTGTGGGTGCCATTACGCGTTTGCGTGATATGGGGATTGAACCCTTCCTGGTGTCTTCTTCACTGCTTGGCGTACTAGCCCAGCGCCTGGTCCGTACCTTGTGCCCGACCTGTCGCGAACCCTATGAAGCCGATAATGAGCAGAAGAAGTTGTTCGGTGTATCAGCAGATGAAGATTTGACGCTCTACCATGCCAAGGGCTGTGAAGCGTGTAACAACAAAGGCTATCGCGGCCGTACAGGTATTCACGAGCTATTACTGATTGATGATCAGGTACAGGAGCTGATCCATGCTGAGGCCGGTGAGATGGCGATAGAAAAAGCCATTCGCGCCCATACCCCAAGTATTCGTGATGATGGTCTGTCGAAGGTCAAGGCCGGTATCACTACCCTTGAGGAAGTGATGCGGGTGACCAAGGAGGGCTAACCGATGGCGGCGTTTGAATACAAAGCCCTGGATGCCAAAGGGCGCCAGAAAAAAGGGGTTCTCGAAGGGGATACCGCGCGGCAGATCCGCCAGCAACTCCGTGAGCAGGGGATGATCCCGGTTGAAGTGGTGCAAACTCACGAGCGCGAGAAGAAAAAAGCCAGTGGCGGTTTTCAGCTGCGCCGAGGGATCAGTACCACGGAACTGTCTCTTATCACCCGACAGCTTGCGACCTTGGTGCAAGCATCGATGCCGCTAGAGGAATGCCTTAAAGCCGTGGCTGAGCAAAGTGAAAAGCCGCGGCTGAAGAATATGCTGCTGGCCGTTCGCTCGCGGGTGGTCGAAGGTTACACCTTGTCGGATTCGATGGCGGAATACCCGCATATTTTCGATCAGCTGTTCCGGGCCATGGTGGCTGCCGGTGAGAAATCCGGCCATCTGGATACGGTGCTGAACCGCTTGGCGGACTACACCGAAAACCGCCAGAAAATGCGCAGCAAGTTGATGCAGGCGATGATCTACCCAACCATGCTGACCATTATTGCGATAGCCGTCGTGGCCTTCTTGTTGGCCACGGTAGTGCCGAAGATTGTCGACCAGTTCGTTCAGATGGGCCAGCAATTACCGACTATTACCGAGGTCTTGCTTGCGGCCAGTGACTTTGTCCAGAACTGGGGCCTAGTTGTCCTGCTGGTGATTGCTGCCCTGTTCTTGCTGATCAAGATGGCCCTCAAGCGTCCGGACTTCCGGCTGAAGTGGGATCGTTGGGTTATGCGCCTGCCGGTGATAGGTAAGGTCGCTCGGGGCCTGAGTACCTCTCGTTTTGCCCGTACCTTGTCCATCTGTACCTCAAGTGCGATTCCTTTGTTGGAAGGCATGAAGGTCGCCTCGGATGTCATGACCAATACCTGGGTCAACCAACAGATCCAGGAAGCGGCAGACAAAGTGCGCGAAGGTTCAAGCCTGAGGGTTTCTCTCGAGCAAACCAAACTTTTCCCCCCTATGATGCTGCACATGATCGCCAGCGGTGAGCGCAGTGGTGAGCTGGAGCAGATGCTGACCCGTGCGGCCGATAACCAGGACCGAGACTTTGAGTCCTTGGTGAATATGGCGCTGGGGATTTTCGAACCCTTATTGATCGTCGCGATGGCTGGCATCGTGATGTTTATTGTTATTGCTACCCTTATGCCGATCATTGCTTTGAACAACATGGTCGGAATGTAATTTTTGGAGGTTTTTTCAATGCAACGCAAACAACGCGGCTTTACGCTGCTGGAAGTCATGGTCGTAATCGTTATCCTTGGGGTGTTGGCCAGTTTGGTCGTACCTAACCTATTAGGCAACAAGGAAAAAGCTGACCAGCAGAAAGTCGTGACCGATATCAGCGCGTTAGAGCAGGCACTGGATATGTACAAGCTGGACAACAGCGTGTACCCAACGACAGATCAGGGCCTTGAAGCTTTGGTCAGCATGCCTTCTTCTAGCCCTGAGCCACGTAATTACCGTGATGGTGGTTACATCCGCCGTTTGCCGAACGACCCATGGGGTAACCCATACCAGTACGTAATGCCGGGTGAACACGGCGCGGTTGATATCTTCAGCCTAGGCGCTGATGGCCAAGAGGGCGGTGAAGGTGTGAATACCGATATCGGTAACTGGAACATGCTGGACTTCTAAGTCGTGATGATGAGTAAGCGTGCAGCGGGTTTTACCCTGATCGAAATACTGTTGGTGCTGGTGCTATTGGCAACCAGTGCTGTGGCAGTCATCGTGGCCTTGCCCGAGAGCAAGGAAGATAAAGTCAGGGAAGAAGCTGCGCGCTTTCACCACCTCGTCCAGTTGCTGGGCGAGGATGCTCTGCTTAATGGTTACGACTACGGCGTTCGGGTTGAGCGTAACCGGTACCAGTTTCTTCAGCTAACCAGTCAGGATTGGCAACCACTCGAGTCTTCCAAGTTTTTCACCGAGGTGGAAATGCCTGAAGATGTTCGTTTAGTGGTCGAAATAGGCAGTTACTCTTGGCAGGACAAGGATCGTTTGTTCAAGCCGGGCTCGCTGTTTAATGAAGACTTGTTTGCTGAGCAAACTGATAAAGACAAGATTAAACCACCTCAGGTGGTGGTGATGGCCAGTGGTGAATACACCCCATTTACCTTGGAGTTTGAAGTGACGGGTGAAAACCAATTTTGGCGGGTACAGGCTGATGAGTTGGGGCAACTGTTCTTGCTGCCACCGGGCGAGACTATTGCCAGTGTGCAAGAGAAGGCCCAACCATGAAGCTGTTATCCCCATCACTCAAGCGGAATCGGGGCCTGACCTTACTGGAAGTGCTGGTTGCCTTGGCGGTGTTTGCGACTGCGGCTTTGAGTGTGATGAAGGCGGTTAGCCAGCACCTCAATACCTTGGGTTACCTTGAGGAGAAGACCTTTGCCTCCATGGTCGCCGACAACGAAATGGCCAAGATCAGGCTGTCGGGAGAGATCCCAACCACAGCCAAACGCGGGAAATCCGAACTGGCTGGGCGCGAGTGGTATTGGTCGATAACAAGCACCCAGACGGCAGATGGCTTTTTGCGTGCATTGGATGTCACGGTAACTACAGATGAAGCACGCAAGCAATCGGTAGTAACGCTGAGAACTTATGTTGAGAATTAAAACGTCTTCCGGCCAACGACCCCCTCGCTTGAATAGCGCAAAACAAGCGGGCTTTACCTTGCTGGAGGTATTGGTAGCGATTGCGGTGTTTGCCATGCTGAGCCTGTCAGCCTACCAGGTGATGAATGGTGTACAGCGTAGTGACGAACAATCTCGCGAACACAGTGAGCGGCTTAAGGATATTCAGCGTGCGATGGTAATGATGGATAATGATTTCCGTCAGGTGGTGGCTCGCAAGGTCCGCAATCAAGGTGAGACAACTAGCGACCGTATTTTCCAGAGCAGTGAATATCTGATGGACTCATCGAGCTACGGCATTTTGTTCACCCGTACGGGTTGGCAAAACCCACAACAGATGTTTCCGCGTGGCGAAAACGTCAAGGTGGGCTACCGGATTGTCGATGATCAGCTAGAGCGGGTTTGGTTTAGATACCCTGACAGTGTGGTCGGTACCGAAGCCTTGATCAGGCCGATTTTATCTGGGGTCGAGGAGATGTCGTTCCGCTTCTACAGTGAAAAGAAATGGCTGGAGACCTGGGATAAACCAGCGGCCTTGCCAGAAGGTGTCATGATCAAACTAACGCTTGAAGACTACGGTGAAATTGAGCGGGTCTACATGCTGCCAACCTCGGCATTGGAGGCGAGCAATGACACGTAAATGTGCACCGCCTAAAAAGCAGCGGGGTGTGGCCTTGATTGTGGTGCTGTTGCTGCTGTCACTGATGACCTTGTTGGCTGTACAAATGACCGAAAGGCTGCACCTCAATTTCTACCGGGTCGAAAACCAAATCCAGAACCAGCAAGCCTACTGGTATGCACAGGGGATGGAAGAATTGGCCAAGGTGGCGATCAAACAAGGGGTTGATGATAGTGATACGGTCAACTTGAGCCAGGCTTGGGCAACACAAGGTCAGCGCTATCCACTCGATGGCGGTGAAGCTATCGGCGATATTATTGACCGCCAGGCATGCTTTAACCTAAATGCGTTGTCTGGTGTGCAACCGGAAACAGGAAGTAGCACCAAGCCATACATCGTGACCGTTTTGCAGACTCTGATCGAAGAGACAGGCGTTGATAGCTATGACGCCGAGGTTGTAGCAGATTCGGTATGGGAATATGTCGATACGGATGAAAAGGTCAATGCTGCGTTTGGTGCCGGGGACAGTACCTATGAGGGGTTCCGTCCGCCTTATTTGCCGCCACGGGATTGGATGGCTGATGCCAGTGAGTTGCGAGCAGTCAATGGGGTAACGGCCGCGATTTTTGACAAGGTCCGTCATCAGGTGTGTGCGATTCCGACCACCACATTGGCCATTAATGTTAATACGCTCTATGAACATCAAGCCCCTATCTTGGTGGCATTGTTTTCATCACGGTTGTCGTTGTCAGATGCCCAGAAATTGATTGCCGACCGGCCTTACGACGGTTGGGATAGTGTAGTTGACTTCCTTGGGGAGTCGCAGCTAAGTAGCATTGACGCCGACACAAAAAATCAGGCCAAGAATTATCTGGCGGTCAGCAGTGATTATTTTCAGATGGATACCGAGGTATTGGTCGATCGGTCTAGGGTAAGGCTGGTGGCCTTGCTCAAACGAGATAGTGAAGATTCGGTGACGGTTGTTCGTCGCCGTTATGGAGGAATCAGTGAGCGAATTTCTGACAATCAGGCTAAGTAGCCGTGCTGACCAGCCGGTGCAATGGCTTGTCTGGTCGCCACAACAAAAAGAAGTCATCGCATCGGGCCAGCTAGATGCTATCAGTCAACTCAACGAGATAGCTGACTATGCCAGCCAACGCGTTGTGTACGTACTGGCACCGGCTGCCGATGTGTTGATGACGGAAGTTGCCATCCCGGCAGGGAGCAGTCGTCAGTTATCCGCCGTATTGCCATTCTTATTGGAAGAAGAGCTGGCTCAGGATGTTGATAACCTACATGTCCATCTACTGCAGAAAAGTGGTGATATGGCGCAGGTGGCGGTGGTGGAACACCAGAAAGTCACCTTATGGCTGGCCGCGCTGGAAGATGCCGGCATCGAAGCCAAGGCGCTGATCCCTGACTGTTTGTGTTTACCGCTATTCGACAATGGTTTTACGGCCGCTGAGCTTGATGGCATGTGGCTGATCCGCCAATCGGATTCCTTGGGTGTGGGTGCGGATCGATCCTGGTTAGCACCTTGGCTGCAATCACAGATGGTAGCGCCAGGTAAGAGTGAAGAAGTTAGTGAAGCCAATGACGATCAAGAATCGCAGCAAGATGATGAGCCGGCAAGTGATGAACTTGTGGTGCATTACTATACCCAGGCGCCTGAGGGGATGCCGGGTGTCTGGCAGGCGGAAACGCCGGAACTGGTGATGCAGCTTCTTGCTCAGGGAGCCGCAGAGAGTAAGGTCAACTTACTGTCGGGCCAGTACAAGCAGCAACCAGCATGGCGTAAGTATTTAAAACCTTGGCGTAAGGTGGCTATCGCCGCTGGGGTCTTGTTGTCGGTACTGGTCGTAGAGCATGTGATTTCGGTACAGGCGATGGAAGCGCAAGCACAGGCCTATAAAGCGGAAAGCGAGCGTATTTTCCGCCAGGTGCTGCCCCAGTTCCAGCGTGTCCCGTCACAGAGTTACCTAAGACGACAAATGGACAGTGAGTTGTCCCGGTTGGGTGGCGGCGGCAGCACGGAAGGTATTTTGCTTTGGCTAGCTGAATTGCAACCATCACTGGCCAAGGTTTCGCAGTTGTCGGTGCAGAACTTCCGTTATGACCAAAACCGTAACGAGATGCGCTTTCAGGCTATTGCCTCGGAGTTCCAGCATTTTGAGCAACTAAGGACCCTGTTAGATGAAGACTTTGATGTCGAGCTAGGTCAGTTGAACCGCGAGGGGACCCAAGTAACTGGTGCCATCGTGCTAAGGAGAAAGTCATGAATGCATGGTGGAAAGGGCTAAGCCAGCGTGAGCAAAGGCTAGTACTAGGCGGCGGTATCGCCTTGTTTATCGCCATACTCTATTGGGGAATTTGGCAACCGTTGGCAAACAATGCCGAGAATGCTGAGCGCCGCCTGCAATCTGAGCGCCAGTTGCTAAGTTGGGTATCAACCAAGGCTGATGAAATCTTGTCACTGCGGGCGTCAACCGGTTCAACGGGTTCGGTTAGCGATAAAGGGTTGAATCAGGTCGTCAATGAAACCACTCGCCAGTTCAATATTGAATTGATCCGTATGCAGCCTCGTAGTGAAGCCGTTCAGGTATGGGTGCAACCACTACCGTTTAATACCTTGATCAACTGGTTGGCCTTTTTGCGTGATGAGCACGGTATTGATGCCCAGTTTTTGGATGTATCTAAAGCCGATCGTACAGGTGTTGTTGAAGTTAACCGCTTGCAGTTAGGGCGGGGGTAAGCGTGAAATATAAGTTATTACTGGGTGCCTCGTTTGGTGCGGTGTTGGTTGGAAGCCTAGTGGCACATATTCCTGCAAGTTGGGTATGGCAGCAGGCACCAGCTATTCAAGGATTAGATATATCGGGCATACGTGGTACCCCTTGGCAGGGGACAGCAGCCCAGATCCGCTGGCAGGGTAAGAATTTTGGCCGGGTGCAGTGGGATATGCAAATTTTCTCTTTGCTGACGGGTAAACTGAAAATGGATGTCCGCTTTGGCCAAGGCAGTGAAATGAATTTGCAAGGGCGGGGTTTGGTTGGCTATGCCAGCAGTGGTCCGTTTGCCGAGAACCTGCTGGTCTCTATGCCCGCCAGTGAAGTTATCAAGTATTCCCCAACGGCGTTGCCGGTTGTGGTCAATGGGAACTTAGAACTGACGCTGCGCAACTATCAGTTTGCAGCACCATATTGTGTCCAACTAGACGGTGCCTTGGCATGGACTGCCGCTCAAGTATCTTCACCGTTAGGCGCTTTGGAGCCCGGCCCGGTTATTGCTGACTTAACCTGTGATCAGGGTAAGTTGTTAGCCGATGTCGCTCAATCTTCTGACGATGTGGCCAGTGAATGGCAGGCTTCCCTTGCCCCTGGCAATACTTATTCCTTGTCTGGTTGGTTCAAACCGGGAGCGCAATTTCCGCCCCAGCTTGGTGAGCAACTTAAGTGGTTGGGTAACCCCGATCCCAAGGGGCAGTACAAAATTTCGTATAACGGACGCCTTTAATCGTAATACCCGACTTTTTTCGTCGGGTTAACGTTTTCCCCACAAACTACTTTATTTCCTTTGCGGCTTGCCATTAAATAGCAGTTATTGTCTTGGTTTCCGCTTCAATGGCGGTAGACCGCTTTCCCGGGAATAGGACATAACATGACTGCGGAACACAACAAACCTGAAATTTTGGCGACAGAAGTAGTCGCCCAATCCCGACTGTTCAAGATTGAGTCGCTCGATTTGCGTTTTTCTAATGGTGTTGAGCGAACCTACGAGCGGATGAAACCGTCAGGTCGTCATGCTGTGTTGGTTGTGCCAGTGACAGAGCAGGATGATCTGCTTCTGATCCGAGAGTACTCTGCCGGGACCGAGCGTTATGAGCTTGGCTTTCCTAAAGGGCTGATTGACCAAGGTGAATCGGCAGCCGAAGCGGCAAACCGTGAATTGAAAGAAGAAATCGGCTTTGGCGCCAAGGCACTGCAACCACTAAAGGAAGTGGTGCTGGCACCGTCATACTTCTCGAGCAAAATGACCTTGTTCTTAGCTCAGGATCTCTACCCGGAAAAACTCGATGGTGATGAGCCAGAGCCTCTTCAAATCGTGCGCTGGCCGCTGAGCCAGGCGGAAGAGCTGCTACATCATATGGATTTTGCCGAAGCAAGAAGTATCACAGCCTTGTTCCTGGCATTAAAGCAACTTGGAAAATAGGAGCGAATATGGACTTATCTCACCTGTTGCCACAAGTTATCGATATTGCTCGCTCTTCAGGGCAAGTGATCCTGGATATCTACCAGCGCGGCCAGTTTGAAAAACAAGTAAAGCATGACAACACCCCAGTCACCAGTGCTGACTTGGCAGCCCACAAGTTGGTTGTTCAGCGTTTGTCAGAGTTAACGCCAGATATTCCGGTGTTGTCGGAAGAAGATGCTGATGTCCCATTGACCGAGCGGGCCAAGTGGCAACGGTATTGGCTGGTGGATCCGTTAGACGGCACGCAGGAATTTATTGCCGGGAGCGGTGACTTCGCGACGATTATTGCCTTGGTCGATAACAACAACCCGGTAATGGGGGTTGTTTATGCTCCGGTATCAGGCGTGGTGTATTACGCTTACAACGGCAAAGGTGCATGGAAAACAACGCCGGAAGGCGAGACGGTACGTATCTCTACCCATAAGCATGAGTTACCGACCCAGTCGATTGCTGTCGCGATCAGCCGCCGCCAAGATATCAGTGCTATCACTAACCGGTTAGATCCGGCCCTGAATTATGATTTAGTACCGCTCGGCTCTGCTGCGCTCAAGTCTTGTTTGGTAGCGGAAGGGGCGGTGGATTGTTACCTGCGCCTCGGGCCAACGGGAGAGTGGGATACGGCAGCGACCCAGTGTATTGTTGAAGAAGCAGGGGGGCGTATTCTTAATACCCACCTAACGCCTCTGTCGTATAACGAGCGCGATACGCTAGAGAACCCTAACTTTATTACCCTGGGTGATGAGAGCCTGCCGTGGTCGTCGATATTGACGCCGGATAATCGGTTGATGGAAGTCGACTGACAAAAAAACGGAGCTAATTGGCTCCGTTTTTGTTTGGTTTATTGTAAATGGATTAGGGGTTAGAACAACCGGTTAAGGCCGTTGAGGGCAGCAACCCGGTAAGCCTCTGCCATCGTTGGGTAGTTGAAGGTGGTATTGACGAAATAGTCGAGGCTATTGCCTTCTCCTTTTTGCTCCATGATCGCTTGCCCGATGTGAATGATCTCTGCAGCACGCTCACCAAAGCAGTGGATCCCGAGGATCTCCCGGGTTTCGCGGTGGAATAGGATTTTCAAACTGCCCACTTCCGTTCCGGCGATCTGGGCCCGGGCCAGGTGTTTGAACTGCGAACGACCAACCTCATAAGGGACTTTTTCTGCGGTTAGCTCTTGCTCGGTTTTACCTACCGAACTGATTTCAGGAATGGTATAGATCCCGGTGGGGATATGGTCGATAAGCTGGCCTTCGGCTGCGCCGTTGGCAATGGCCTGGGCCACAAAACGGCCTTGGTCATAAGCAGCACTGGCAAGGCTAGGGTAGCCAATCACATCCCCTACAGCATAGATGTGCTCTACATCAGTGCAATAGTTCTGGTTGACCTTGAGTTGGCCACGGGAATCAGGTTTCAGGCCGACTTTGTCCAAATGGAGTTTGTCCGTATTACCAGTACGTCCGTTGGCATACAGCAGGCAATCGGCACGCATCTTTTTGCCTGACTTCAGATGGAGGATCACCCCGTCTTCGGTCCCCTCAATCTGGTCGTAGACCTCTCCGTTGCGGATCATTACCCCACTGTTCCAGAAGTGGTAGGACAGGGAATCGGAGATTTCGTTGTCGAGAAATTCCAGCAGGCGGTCCCGGGTGTTAATCAAGTCGACCTTGACCCCAAGGCCGCGGAAAATTGAGGCATACTCACTGCCGATAACACCTGCGCCATAGATGATGATATGGCGGGGATCATGCTTGAGCTGCAAAATAGAATCGCTGTCGTAGATCCGGTTATGGGTAAAGTCGACGTCACTAGGTTGGTAAGGACGCGAACCGGTAGCGATGACAAACTTGTCGGCACTGTAGTGCTCTCGGCTACCATCGGGCTTTTTCACTACGACACTGTGGGTACCGGTAAAACACGCTTCACCAAAAATGATGCTGCAGTGGTTACGGTCGTAAAAACCCTGACGCATCCGGGTCTGCTTGTTGACCACGTCTTGGGCGTGCCCGAGGATTTGGCTGAAGGTGCTGTGCAGGCTGGAGTTATTCTTGCAATAGAGCGGGTTCTGGTTGTATTCGATAATACGGCTGACAGCATGGCGTAGCGCTTTGGACGGGATGGTTCCCCAGTGGGTACAGCCGCCACCAACACTGTCTTCACGTTCAATTATTGCCACATTGAATCCGGCTTTGGTTAGCCCCATGGCCGCCCCTTCACCACCTGGACCACTGCCAATGATAATGGCATCAAAGTGTTGGGTAGAAGAGTGTTTGCTTTTTGTCATGCTTGGCCTTATTTATCATCCTTGCAACATTGCTACCGCGTTATTTTAACTTCTTCTAAAGCAAGGTAGAATGAGTGCGCTGCGATAGGGAGCGGGCGATCACGTTGCTGCATTATTTTTGCAGCAAAAGTTGGAGGTAGGTGGGAGTTTTGTTTAGTGCCCAGCGGGGGCGGAGTTTGTGAGCTGGCAGAAAAACTGGCAAGAACGACTTTGATTAAGCGCCAGTCAGGATTTACTATGTTTTGATGGCAGTGAAAAAGCGCGTATAGTGACTATTAATTTGACGCAAGATAATTCAAAGAGAAACAAAAACCCCATGGGAATCAGGGCTCAGCAGAAAGAAAAAACCCGCCGTTCACTGATTGATGCTGCCTTCAATCAGTTAAGTGCTGAACGTAGCTTTTCTAACTTAAGTTTACGGGAAGTGGCCAGAGAGGCCGGCATTGCGCCGACATCGTTTTATCGCCACTTTAAAGATATGGATGAGCTTGGCCTGACAATGGTTGATGAAGGTGGCTTGATCTTACGTCAGCTGATGCGCCAAGCCCGTCAGCGCATTGCCAAAGAAGGCAGTGTGATCCGCACCTCGGTTGAAACCTTTATGGAGTTCATCGAGAGTAGCCCGAACGTATTCCGTTTGCTGTTGCGTGAGCGCTCCGGTACCTCACCGGCATTCCGTGCAGCTGTTGCCCGGGAGATCCAGCATTTTGTCGCGGAACTAACGGAATATCTCGTGGCCAAAACCGGTGTCACCCATGAGGAGGCCTTTACCCAGGCCGAAGCCTCGGTGACCTTGGTCTTCAGTTCTGGGGCAGAAGCTTTGGACTTGGACAACCAAGCCCGCGGTGAGCATGCAGAAAGATTGATTATGCAATTAAGAATGATTGCAAAAGGTGCTTATTGGTACCGTAAAGAGCGTGAGCGTAGAGAGCTCAGGCAAAAACTCTAACTTTATTATGTTGGTGAAAGGATATGAACAAGGAACAAACTAAAGCTGAACGCAAAACGCTGGTATTGTCATTGCTAGCAGGCCTGTGTGGTAATGCGACACTGGCAGTGTTTACTTCAAGCGCGGTGGCGTTTTCTATCTTCCCAGTGATTGCATTCGCATTGGCGCTGTACTGCCTGTACCAGGAGTACTTGAGCAAGCCAATGGCCGAAGGGACACCTGCGATCGCATTTGCCTGTTTCCTCGTCGGTGCATTTGGGTATTCAGGTTTTGTCCGTGCTCAGGTACCGGACATGGGCTCGAACTACTTCCAGTTGATCGTATCGCTAAGCTTGATCATCTGGGTGGCGTATAAGCTTGGTATCATGTCTCCTAAATCACAGTCTGAAGCTTAATAGCCCCTAGACATTGATATTAAAAAAGGCGCCGGAAGGCGCCTTTTTTTATCATTTTGTTATTTACGCTCGAGTAGTACCCCAGCTTCCATATGATGGGTGTATGGGAACTGGTCAAACAGGGCAAAGCGAGTAATGCGGTGCGTTTCAGACAATATCTCTAGGTTGTCCTTCAGCGTATCTGGGTTACATGAAATATACATGATACGGTCATAGCCCTGAACCATACGGCAGGTGCCTTCATCCATGCCTGAACGTGGTGGATCAACGAAAATCGTGTTGCAGTTGTAGCTTTGCAGGTCGATATTCTGATCTTTAAGACGGCGGAACTCACGGCGGCCTTCCATTGCATCAGTAAAGTCTTCTGCCGACATACGGATGATTTGTACATTGTCGATGTTGTTCACGGCAATATTGTATTGTGCCGAGTCAACAGATGGCTTGGCCAACTCTGTTGCCAGAACGCGCTCGAAGTTTTGGGCAAGGGCCAGTGAAAAGTTACCGTTACCACAGTACAACTCCAGTAGATCACCTTGGCTTTCCTGAGTGCAGTCAACCGCCCACTCCAGCATCTTCTGAGCCACTTCACCATTTGGCTGGGTGAAGCTGTTTTCCACCTGCTTATAAGTCAGTACACGGTCATTAACCTGAAGTTTTTCGATTACGAACTCTTGGTCTAGGACAATCTTTTGTTTACGGGCGCGGCCAATGAAATTCAGGTTGAAGCCTTCGTCATTCAGGCGTTGCTTAAGTGCTTTGGCTTCCTTTTCCCACTCGGCATCTAGCTGGCGGTGGTAAAGCAGGGAAACCAAGATTTCACCGCTTAGGGTAGACAGGAAATCTACCTGGAACAGTTTGTGGCGAAGGGCTTTTACTGGCTTCAGTGCATCAACCAGCAGCGGCATTAGGTCATTGATCAGACGGCTGGCTGCTGGAAACTGATCCACGCGGTACTTTTCGCGTGTCTCTTGGTTGAACATGATGTAGTAAAGATCTTCACCTTCATGCCATACACGGAACTCAGCACGCATACGGTAATGCTCGGCAGGAGAGGCAAACACCTCAAGCTCAGGTGTATCAAAATCGGCAAAGATATTTTGAATACGCGCTGCTTTTTCATCTAGCTGCGATTGGTACTCAGCTGGATTGATAGTGGTGGTTGCCATAAAGGTTGCCTCAAACTGCTCAAAATAAGAGCGCCAGATTTTATTGTATTGTTGACCGATGTCCAGTGTTGTGCCGGATAAAATCGTGAATCAGTCGTTATTTCGCGCTCAAAGCAATAACAACTAGACATTCGAATGTAGGATAATTAGCATGCAATTGCGCTGGTTAGCCTGCTTGCAGGCTGGGGAACACGGTGAAATTCCGTGACTGACGCGCAGCGGTGATAGAGAACGAAAGCACATGGACGTACAGTTCCGAACACTGCTTCTACAATCTGCGCAATGCAGGTGCCTGAAGTGGGAAGTTGTTGCCTAGGCGGCCGTCCGGCCACGCTCTTAAGTCCGAAGACCGACCAGTGTATTGAGCACCCAAGAGCTCAGTAATCAACGCGACTTAGGATATCTATATAATGAAAAAAACGCTTTTAGCAGTGGCGTTGGCACAAGTGTGCCTGCCGTCTATGGTCTATGCCGACACTTCAACCGATGAAGTGATGGTCGTGACCGCCAACCGATTTGAGCAATCTGTCAAAAATGTGATTGCCCCTGTCTCTATTGTCACCAAAGATGAAATTGATGCTATCCAAGCTAAGTCTTTGGCTGAAGTATTGCGTCGCCTGCCGGGTGTGCAGGTTGTTTCCGGCGGGTATGGCCAGAACACAGAAGTGTATGTTCGTGGTACGACATCTCGCCATCTATTGGTGATGATTAATGGTGTGCGTATTGGCAGTGCAACGCTTGGCAGTGCTGATTTCAGCCAGATCCCATTGACAGGCATCGAGAGAATCGAGTTTATCCGTGGTTCAAGGGCGGCACTGTATGGTTCAGATGCGGTCGGTGGTGTGCTTAATATCATTACCGCCTATCAGCCGGGAGAGACACTGGCTGAGCTTAGCGCTGGCGCCGGCAGTGATGGTTATTACCAGTTGGGCGGTTCGGTTGCCGGGGCGATTGGCCAAAACAGTTGGGGTAAAATCGCACTAAAAGGTGAGCAGGCGGATGGTTTTTCTGCCCGTAAGGAGCCTTACGAGCAAGACGATGATGGCTTCAAGAACCGTAATGTCGTGGCAGAAATCGGCACTCGGCTAAATGATAATTGGCAGATAAGCCTACAGGGTTATTATCATGATGGCGAAAGCGACTACGATGACGGGTACTTCGACTTTGCCACTGGCGATTTCATTTCTACGCCAAATGCACAAACTGAAGCCTCCCTGTATAACGTAGCAGCGAAAGCAGGTTACTCAGCCGATAACTTTATTAGTGAAGTGACGGTTGCCCAAAACCAGGATGAAGCACGCAACTTCAGCGATATCAGCGACGGTAGTAAAATCAAAACTAAGCGTGATGTGGTGAATTGGCAAAATCATTACCAATTCAATTCAGAACTTGAGTTTGGTGGTGGTTTTGAGTGGTACCGCGATTCGGTATCCAACAGCACGACAGTCCTTTCTGAAGATGAACGCGATAATACTGCACTCTACCTCACATCTATTTACCGTAACGACATGGGCTTGCAGCTTGAAGGTAGTGTGAGGACAGATGATAACGATAGTTATGGACGCAATAACACCTGGCAGCTAGCAGCAGCTTATTCATTCTTTTCTAACTATCAGATCTCTGCCAATGTGGGTACCGCTTTCAAAGCACCGACGTTTAACGACCTTTACTGGCCAGACTCGGGTAATCCGGATCTAGATCCAGAGGAGTCAACCAACTACGAAGTGTCTTTATCGGGCTCGCATCAATGGTTAGATTGGCGAGTGACGGCCTATCAGTCTGAGATTGATCAGCTTATTGCTTGGGCACCTATTGAGCCAGGCAGTACGATATGGAAACCGATGAATGTCGACGAAGCCGAGATCAAAGGGGTAGAGCTAACTGCAGGGTTTAATACCGGTCCGCTGTACCACGATGTTAGCTACGATTACTTGGATGCCGAGGATAGCAGTACTAACAAGCAATTGATCCGCCGCTCCAAACACAACGCCAAGTGGAATATCTCTTATTTACTTGATCAATGGCAGTTTGATGCCAGTGCTTTGTACAAGGGCAAGAGTTATGAAGATGCGGCGAATACAAATAGCTTGGATGCATATACCTTAGTGGATTTGGCAGCCACTTATTACTGGGGTGATAACCTAATCCTACGCGGGCGCATAGCAAATTTATTTGATGAAGACTACGTGGCTAAGGAAACCTATAACGTCCAAGAGCGTAGCTACTACGCCACCGTTACCTATCAGTTCTAAAACCGATAAAAGCCACCTGCTGGTGGCTTTTTTCTTGGAGCCAATACTTATGCGCCCATTAAAAACGATTGTTAGCTGGTCCTCCGGCAAAGACTCCACCCTCACGCTTATCCGCCTGCTTGAAGATCCCCGCTATGACGTAGTGGGTTTATACACCACCTATGTGGAGGATGAAGTACCTTTTCAGGCTACACCTCTTGCTGTTGTCCGTGCCCAGGCCGCTTTGACAGGCCTACCATTAGTTGAAATACCCTTGCCTGAAGTGTTCCCATCGAATGATGTCTATCAATCACTGGTCATAGATGGGTTACGTGCCTGCGGTTTGGGGGTTGAAGCTGTCGCTTTCGGGGATATGTTCTGTAATGGCATTGCCGACTATCGCTGGAGTTATATAGAGCCGGTTGGCTGGCAGTGTGTATTCCCTTTGATGGGGCAAGACAGTTTCGCCTTGGCTGATGAGATGCTCCAGCGTGGGATCAAAACCTTACTGACGACGATTGATACCAGCCAACTAGATGGTGGCTTTTGCGGTCGGTGGTATAACCGCGAACTCATAGCGTCGTTGCCAAAGGGTGTTGATCCGTGTGGTGAAGACGGTGAATTTCACACACTTGTTGTTGAAGCCCCATGCTTTGATGGCAAACTGGAAATCACATTGACACAAATAGAACAGCAAAGCCGCTTTCATTATCAGCGCTATTGTCTAACTTAAAAATAACCTTGGTTATTTTGGTCAAGCATTCAATTCGCAGTATGATGTTGCTCCTTGTGAGCAATACGACAGAGTATAACAGTGAAGCGGGTACTGATTTTTGATTCCGGTGTAGGTGGGTTGTCCGTATATCAGGAGATATATGCGCAGCTGCCTAACGTTCAATATATCTACGCATTCGACGATGCGGCATTTCCCTATGGGGAATTACCCGAAGATGAATTAATCACTCGGACCCGTCATATTGTTTCGCTGTTGGTTGAACGTCACGCTATCGATTTGGTCGTTGTCGCTTGTAATACAGCAAGTACTATTGTTCTGCCAACATTGCGGGATGTGTTATCAATTCCGGTCGTTGGCGTTGTCCCTGCTATTAAACCTGCGGCTACACTCAGCCAGCGAAAAGTAATTGGCTTATTGGCAACGCCGGCAACAGTTCAACGTGAATATACCGAATTATTGATCAGCCAATTTGCTAGCCATTGCCAAGTGCTCAGAATAGGCTCCACGCGTTTGGTCGAAATGGCCGAGCAGAAACTTCGTGGCCAGGCTATTTCATTGACGGAGCTTGAGGCGATTTTAAAACCCTGGCGTAACGTGGTGGACTGTATTGTGTTGGGATGCACTCATTTCCCATTAATTAGAGACGAGATCACCCAGGCACTCGCAGGGGAGGTCACTATTGTTGATTCTGGGCGTGCTATCGCCAATCGGGTAAAAGATTTGCTGGGGGAAGTAGCGGTAACCAGTAAAGAACCAAACCTTACATACAATAGTGCCGCTGGTAATCACACAGCGGCACTTAATAATAGTTTGGCAGCAATGCAGTTAGAACCGGTTAGGTCTCTACACTATCCCCGCCTTTAGGTTCATTAGCTTCTCGTACTTTCAGGGTGCGCTGGCCATATTCCTTGTCATTTAATTGAGCGATAGCGTTATCAGCATCGTTACTGCTCATCACAACAAAGCCAAAACCACGTCGCTTGCCGGTTCGCTTATCTTTCATTAGGCGAACGGCAAATACTTCACCGTGTTCAGAGAATAATTTCTTTACTTCACTTTCATTGGCTCGGTAAGGAAGGTTGCCAACATAGAGGGTTTTACTGGCTTGCGCGGTATTTGATTCTGCAGAAGAAGATTGGGCAGGAATAAGCGGTAGGATATAAGCAGTACAAATAGCACCAAGCGCAAAGGCTATTCCGGGATAGATGGGGAGAAAACTAAATACTAAGCCCCCAACAACAGCGATTGCGAGAACCGGCATAAGAGATTGTTTGGATAATTTCATAAGTTAACTACATCGTCATAAGAAAAAAGAAAGAAGGCGTTATTGGTTATTTTAACAACAAAGTCACATTGATATTACTTTCATTGACTTGGAATTGCTAGATTGTGAGTGTGACGGCCCTCTAATGTTGAAATTAGAGCCGTTTATCTCACATTAGTTGAAATAATCAGCAGGTGGAAATTTTTTTAAAGAAAACCCTTGTCAGGATGAATCAAGTCTCTATAATGCCGCCTCACTGACACGGAGCACGGCAACTTAAGCCGCTAACCAATCAGTATTGTTCTTTAACAATTTGACCATGCAATCTGTGTGGGCACTCGTGAAATGAT
>NZ_JACSOF010000043.1:0-43047 GCF_014349205.1 Photobacterium sp. BZF1 | reverse complement strand
GTGCTGGGTGCTGGGTGCTGGGTGCTGGGTGCTGGGTGCTGGGTGCTGGGTGCTGCAGGATGTTGAAAAGACTATAGAACGTCAAGTTCTTTCTTTGCCTTTTGCTTTACCTAGGATCTAGGACCCGCTCTTCCTATGGCCCTCTGTCATCGCTGTTATTCACTGGCAAAGAGAATAAAACAGCGATGACAGAGACGGTTTTAAATCGCGTCTTCGTCTTCCTCGCCGGTACGGATACGTACCACACGATCTACATCGAACATGAAGATCTTGCCGTCGCCGATCTTGCCGGTCTGGGCGGTTTCGATGATGGTATCGACACATTGGTCGGCTACTTCATCGGCCACGACGATTTCCAGTTTCACTTTAGGAAGGAAGTCGACCATGTACTCGGCGCCACGGTAAAGCTCAGTATGGCCTTTCTGACGACCGAAACCTTTGACTTCAGAGACGGTCATACCGGTGATACCAACATCGGCTAGCGCTTCGCGGACATCATCAAGCTTGAATGGCTTGATGATGGCTTCAATTTTTTTCATTCTCATCATCCTTTGCTGAGCAAGGTACTGCTGGCAGATGCTTTTGGGGAAACTGCCAACAACCTGTTTAATTTAAGCTGAAGTATATCAAAAGCCTGGCGCTGAAAGATCAGCGTTTCAGTATTTTTCTACCGAGAATATGACATCGTTGTCCATCATTTTCAGCAGTAGCAAGACAGCAAAAAGCAGTACGCTACTATTGAGGAAAAAAACGGCCATGCCACGAAACTCGGGGGCAACCAACTGAGGGAGATAAGGGATCAGGCTATAGTTGAAAAACATAGTGATCGCGGGAATAAAAAAGTAAAGCGGGATGAATCCCCAGCGGTTTCCGCGGCTAAGACCCAGTATCGCACCGATACCGGAGAGTAGGACCAAGATAGCGATATAACTTGGCACGATGCCTACCTGATTGAGACTAAATATCAAGGCAAAGCTGTCGGCGTATCTTACCAGGCAAATCATTACTAGTACTGCCAGGCCCTTGGTGGCCAAATGCAGTCCACGACGTGTTACATCCATTATTGTCTCTCTTCCATGAGGTAATGACATTTAGAGCCCGCAAAAATAAGCGCATATTCTATGCGGGTATTTTAACCAGTACAACAATTATTCAATCAATTCTTAGTTTAATTTTGCTCCTCTTGATTAGACCTCGGTTTGGCAATAGGTTCCCTCTCAGCTAGTAATGCACGGTAACCAGATCAACCAATCCTTCGAGGCTTCTGACCACCCGGGTTGGCACCTTGGTATCGTTGTTGTGCCGATTGAGCCATACCGCCTTGAACCCCAACTCGCTGGCTGCCGTGGCATCATTGAGCGGGTGGTTGCCGATATACCAACACTCAGCGGCTGATTTACCAGATTGCTTCAATGCATGCTGGAAAATTTTCGGATCGGGTTTCGCCGCCCCTACTTGCTCGGAGATCACCAGATACGAAAAGAACTCACGGATCCCTGTCGTCTTTAGCTTCGCTTCTTGATGGTAGGTAAAGCCATTGGTAATAATGGCAAGCGGAGAGACATTCCTCAGCTTTTCCAGTGCTGGTTGAACATCGGGGAACAAACGCCAATACTGGCGGTAGCTCGAGTAATATTCGTCGATCAGTCTGTCAGCCAGCTCTTCACTGAGCGGGCGACGAAACAAGGCACTGATCCTCGCCCGGCGCAGCCCTTCGAAGTTAAGCTTTCCGGTCCGCCACTGCTGACGCTTCTCATCAGTAATTGTCCGCCACATCACCTCGATACCGTCAGGACAATCAATAATTTCATCACGGTAACGCTTGGCAAAATCACAAATGGCGTCTTGCTCTGCACCATCATGATCAAGCAGGGTGTTATCCAGATCGAAGAAAATCATTGCACCTCCAGTACCGGCTTTTGGCTTAAGCCACATTGGTTATTCACCAGATGGATAAGTTCAGCTTAATCATAGTCTTGCATTTGTTGCTACTTTTATTTCCCAAAAATGATACAGATAATAAAAAACCGCTCACTGGGAGCGGTTTTTTTCATCAATATTAAGCGATTAGCTTATTAGCCGATATTCACACGGGCATTGCGGAACATGCGCATCCATGGGCTGTTCTCGCTCCAGTCATCTGGATGCCAAGAGTTAGCCACGGTACGGAATACACGCTCTGGGTGAGGCATCATGATAGTCACACGACCATCTTGAGTTGTCAGACCGGTGATAGCGTTTGGCGAACCGTTCGGGTTGTTCGGGTACTGCTGGGTTGGGTTACCGTGGTTGTCCACGTAACGAACCGCAACTGTACCAGATGCTTCAATCGCAGCCAGGTGGTCGGCGTCACGTACTTCGACGCGACCTTCACCGTGAGATACTGCGATTGGCATGCGAGAGCCTTCCATGCCGTTGAAGAACACAGAATCAGACTTCTGTACTTCAACTAGGCTGAAGCGTGCTTCAAAACGCTCAGATTCGTTACGAACGAAGCGCGGCCATAGGTCAGCACCCGGGATAAGCTCTTTCAGGTTAGATAGCATCTGACAGCCGTTACACACACCTAGCGAGAAGGTGTTGTCTCGGTTGAAGAATGCCTGGAACTGCTCGCGAGCCTGGCCATTGAACAGGATAGACTTCGCCCAACCTTCACCCGCACCCAGTACGTCACCGTAAGAGAAACCACCACATGCCACTAGGCCGTGGTACTCATCCAATACTGCCTGGCCTGTCAGGATGTCGCTCATGTGGATGTCTGTTGCTTCAAAACCAGCACGGTCAAAAGCTGCCGCCATCTCAACGTGCGAGTTAACACCCTGCTCACGCAGGATAGCCATCTTAGGCTTGGCACCCTTGGCAATGAACGGCGCTGCCACGTCTTCGTTGATATCGAAGCTTAGCTTGGTGTTAAGGCCTGGGTCCGTGTTGTCTTTCTTCGCTTCAAACTCTTGGTCGGCACACGCTGGGTTGTCACGAAGACCTTGCATCTTATGCGTGGTTTCAGCCCAGATGGTACGAAGCTCAGTACGAGAGCGCTCAAGAACAACCGCATCGCCTGCAGTGATAACAACGCTGTCAGAAGCTTCAACGCTACCGATAACGTGCGAGCAAGCTTCAAGACCATTTTCAGCCAATACCGCTTTAACTGCGTCAAGGTCGTCGTTCTTAACCTGAACAACCGCACCTAGCTCTTCGTTAAATAGTGCAGCTAGTACATCGTCACCAAGAGCTGCAACGTCCGCTTTCACACCACAGTGACCGGCAAATGCCATCTCTGCCAGTGTAACGAATAGACCGCCATCGCCCTTGTCGTGGTAAGCCACAAGCTTGTCATTACGAACCAGGGTCTGCATCGCATCGAAGAAGCCTTTCAGCTGCTCTGCATTGTCGACATCAGCAGGCTTGTCACCCAGCTGCTTGTAAACCTGTGCCAGTGCGGTTGCACCCATACGGTTCTTACCGTTACCTAGGTCAACAAGAACCAGAGATGAATCGCCTTTGTCAGTGCGAAGCTGTGGCGTCACGGTCTTACGTACATCTTCAACACGGCCAAATGCAGTGATAATCAAAGATAGCGGTGATGTAACTTCTTTGTTTTCGCCATTCTCTTCCCACTTGGTCTTCATCGACATTGAGTCTTTACCAACAGGGATAGTCAGACCAAGCGCTGGACACAGTTCTTCACCAACAGCCTTAACCGCTTCGTATAGGCCCGCATCTTCACCTGGGTGGCCCGCAGGAGACATCCAGTTTGCAGATAGCTTGATGCGCTTGATATCACCAATATCAGTACCGGCGATGTTAGTTAGGGACTCACCCACAGCGAGGCGTGCAGAAGCACCAAAGTCTAGCAGGGCAACAGGCGTGCGCTCACCCATAGACATGGCTTCACCATGGTAAGAGTCGTAGCTTGCTGCTGTTACAGCGCAGTTAGCTACTGGCACCTGCCAAGGACCAACCATCTGGTCACGGGCAACAAGACCGGTCACGGTACGGTCACCAATAGTGATCAGGAATGTCTTCTCGGCAACGGTTGGAAGGCGCAAGACACGGTCTGCCGCTTCATTAATTTCGATGCCGTCACGGGTGATCGCCGGGCTATCAACTTTCAACGTTTTCGCATCACGGTGCATCTTAGGTGTTTTGCCAAGCAGGATGTCCATCGGCATATCGATTGGCGTGTTGTCGAAGTGTGAGTCTTCCAGTTTCAGCTCACGCTTCTCTGTTGCTTCACCAACGACTGCGTACGGTGCACGCTCACGCTTACAGATAGCATCGAACGCTGCCATGTTCTCAGGCGCGACAGCCATTACGTAACGTTCTTGTGATTCGTTACACCAGATCTCAAGTGGGCTCATGCCCGGCTCGTCGTTTGGCACATCACGTAGCTGGAAGATACCACCACGCTCACCATCATCGACAAGCTCTGGCAGTGCATTCGAGATACCGCCCGCGCCTACATCGTGGATAAAGGCAATTGGGTTAGCATCGCCTAGCTGCCAACAACGGTCGATCACTTCCTGACAGCGACGCTCCATTTCTGGGTTCTCACGCTGTACCGAAGCAAAATCCAAGTCTTCTGCCGACTGGCCTGATGCCATAGAAGAAGCTGCACCGCCACCAAGGCCGATGTTCATCGCAGGACCACCTAGTACGATAAGCTTCGCACCAACAGGGATCTCTTTCTTCTGAACGTGCTCGTCACGGATGTTCCCCATACCGCCAGCAATCATGATTGGCTTGTGGTAACCACGTACTTCTTCACCAGCATGTGAAGTCACTTTTTCTTCGTAAGTACGGAAGTAACCAAGAAGGTTTGGACGGCCAAATTCATTGTTGAATGCCGCGCCGCCCAGAGGGCCTTCCAGCATGATATCCAGGGCGTTTACAATACGGCCCGGCTTGCCGAAATCCGTTTCCCATGGCTGTTCGAAGCCAGGGATACGCAGGTTAGAGGTTGTGAAACCGACTAGGCCAGCTTTTGGCTTACCACCAATACCGGTTGCGCCTTCGTCACGGATCTCACCGCCTGAACCTGTTGAAGCACCCGGCCAAGGAGAAATGGCGGTTGGGTGGTTGTGCGTCTCAACCTTCATCAGGATGTGCGCATCTTCATTGTGGTAGTTGTACTGGCGAGTCTCTGGATCTGGGAAGAAACGGCCAACCTTCGAACCTGTCATTACCGCTGCGTTATCTTTGTAGGCAGACAAAACGTGGTCAGGCGTCGTTTCGAAGGTGTTCTTGATCATCTTGAACAGGGATTTTTCCTGCTTCACGCCGTCGATTGTCCAATCTGCGTTGAAAATCTTGTGGCGGCAGTGCTCGGAGTTTGCCTGGGCAAACATCATTAGCTCGATGTCAGTCGGGTTACGCTCTAGCTTGTTAACGAAGCTGTCTACCAGGTAGTCAATCTCATCTTCGGCAAGTGCAAGACCCAGTGTTACGTTCGCTTCTTCAAGTGCCTTGCGGCCACCTGTCATAAGGTCAACGTCTGCAACCGGAGCAGGCTCAGCCACTTGGAAAAGCGCGGCGGCTGAATCAAAATCGGTAAACACGACTTCCATCATGCGGTCGTGGATCAAACCTTTCAGTTCTACCACTTGCTGGGCAGACAGCTCAGAAGAAGTCTCGATGTAGTATGCCGTACCGCGCTCAAGACGCTTGATCTGTGCTAGGGCACAGTTATGGGCGATATCGGTAGACTTAGATGACCATGGGGAGATTGTACCCGGACGCGGGGTAACCAGTAGCAGTAGGCCAGATGGCTCATGCTCTGCAATCGTAGGGCCGTAAGTTAGCAAGCTTGCCAGCTTTTCTTGCTCTTCGGCACTCAATGGCGCAGACAAGTCTGCAAAGTGCATGAACTCAGCATAAATACCTGACACAGGCAGATCCAATTCGCGACAACGCTCAATTAGCTTGTTTACGCGAAACTCAGACAGTGCGGGTGAACCACGCAAAATTTCCATGTGCTTACGTCTCTCGATTAGCAGTTTAATGAAGGTGATATTGGCCTAATCCCCGGCGCTTTACCGGGCTAATTACGTCAATGCCACCTCGCGTACCAGACCCTAGGTGAGGCGAAGTGCTCATGATGGGGCGTAGTATAAGGGAATTTTTTTTGTGACGTAACACCTGACGCAACCGTTTGCGTGTTTTTTTTTCAATCAGCACCAAAAACCAGTGAGATATTGGTCACACTGCCCCAGCCAATCACATTTTTTTACGATTTCAGGGTTAATAAATGTGCTTTGCCACAGCAAACCCACCGTCAAAGCATTGGGATTATTTTGCGGTTCGGTCAAGCTTTGGTATAAAGGACGTCCTATTTTTACCAAGGGCGTACCTCGTTGAGTATTCTTCGACCGAATTCAAGTATCAAACATTTCATTGCCTTACTATTGAGCGTTTTGGTCCTCAATGGTTGCCTATGGCAAGAAGAGCCCCAATCCGATCTTGAACGGATCCGCGAGGAAGGCGTACTGCGTGTGGGTACGCTAAACAACCAGCTCTCTTACTATATCGGTAACGAAGGCCCAACCGGTTTAGACTACGAGTTGGCCCGCCGTTTTGCCGACAAGCTTGGCGTGAAACTGGAAATGAAGGCCATGTTCACCCTATCAGGCCTTTTCCCTGGCCTTGAGCGTGGCGATGTCGATATCCTTGCCGCCGGCTTAACCATGACCGATGAGCGTCTGGCCCAGTTCCGTGCCGCACCGGCTTATTACTACGCCAGCCAGAAAGTCGTCTACAAAAAAGGCCAATGGCGCCCCCGTAGTATAGAAGACCTGGCCGAGAACAAAGGGACACTTGCAGTAGTAAGCGGATCCAGCCACGAAAAGACCCTGCAGGCACTCAAACTGGACCACCCAACCCTTGAATGGCAAGCACTGGAAGAGATTGACAGTGACGAGTTGCTACGCCAAGTTGCCGAGGGTGAGCTTGACTATACCCTCGCTGATTCAGTGGATATCGCCCTCAACCAGCGCATCCTGCCGGATGTCACCACCGCCCTGGAACTGACCGAAGATGAACCGATCGCCTGGTTCGTCAACCAAAGCAATGACGATAGCCTGTATGCGCTGCTAATCGAGTTCTTCGGTGAAATCCAGCAGAGTGGTGAACTGGCCAAGCTCGAGGAGAAATACCTCGGCCACGTTGACAAGTTTGATTACGTTGATACCCGCGCCTTCCTGCGCGCGGTTGAAAGCAAACTTCCGCAGTGGAAAGGTTTGTTCAAGCAGTATGCCAACGAATTCGACTGGCGCCTGATTGCAGCCCTGTCCTATCAGGAATCGCATTGGAACCCACGTGCCGTCTCCCCAACCGGCGTGCGCGGTATGATGATGCTAACCCTGCCGACAGCACGTTCGGTTGGCGTTAAAAACCGACTCGATCCGGAGCAGAGCATCCGCGGCGGTACCGAGTACCTACGCAAGATGATCAACCGGATCCCGGATAGCATCGAAGAGCACGAAAAAGTATGGTTTGCCTTGGCATCATACAATGTCGGCTTCGGCCACTTGATGGACGCTCGCCGACTGACCCAGTCGCAAGGCGGCAACCCTGACGCATGGAGCGATGTAAAACAGCGGCTGCCGCTGCTACGCCAGCGCAAATACTACAAGCAGACCCGTTACGGCTATGCGCGCGGAGACGAAGCCCAGCACTATGTCGAGAATATCCGCCGCTACTACCAGAGTATCATCGGCTACGAGCAAACCCACAGCCAGGAGCCGCAGCTCGAAGATATCGAACTGATCGATGGCCTGCATACCATTTCGCCGGTATCAACGACCAGCGACCTTGCCCAACAGCCAGCAGACGGTGGCGAAGCGCCGGTAGCCCCCGACGCGGCAACCCCGAACAAAACCGTCAGCAATTAACTGCCCGATCCCCCTGAGCAATCAGGGGGATCTTGCTCACATCTTGTTGTTCTTACCTGAAAGAAATGATCGCAAAGCGTGACCGCCATCGTTAGAGAAAGAACGGTGATCAGAGATACTAACTTTGTAACCTCATGATCCCGAGCAGTTCTAAAGGAGGAGGCTCTATGCACTTTTCAAAGAAAAAAGCCATCGGCAAAATGCGCCAGCGAATGGCATCTGCAGCGACGCGTCGCAAGCGGCTCAATGCCAACATCAGAAAGAAAATACTGTGGCGCCAGCGCAGCTATATCATCAATAGTACAGCGGGGATCTGACCCCGCCGATATAGCAATAAGGTAAGAATCAGGTAGGTTTGCCAGCGGCTAGTTGGCGGGCTTTCTTTTCAGCCTTTTTTTCAGCCCGGCGGCGTTTAAAAAAAGCCTGCAGCTGGGCACGGCACTCTTCGGCCAGCACCCCGGACTCGATTTCCACATGGTGATTGACCTGCTCGTAGCTCAGCAAGTTCATGATGCTGCCCGCCGCCCCGGTTTTCAGGTCGTGAGCGCCAAAAACCACTTTGCCAATCCGGCTGTGGACCATCGCACCGGCACACATCGGGCATGGCTCAAGGGTGACATACAAGGTGGCATCAACCAGGCGGTAGTTCTGCAAAACCTGGCCTGCTTGGCGCAGTGCCATAATCTCAGCATGGGCGGTCGCATCATGCTGGGTAATAGAGCGGTTCCAACCTTCACCGACAACCTGCCCCTGATAAACCACGACCGCACCGACCGGCACCTCACCATCAGCCTCGGCACGGGCAGCGAGCTCCATGGCGCGGCGCATGAAATCTTCGTCGCTATATTGATGAAGGGCATGTTTTGTGGATGGCTCGGTCATGGAACATTTACTCTCTGTGGCTTGAGGCCGCTGATTATACCCAAATGCTTCCAGGATGCGAGGCACTACGATAAAGAATCAGCAAGGAAGTCCACCAGCAACCTGACCTTCGGTGATAGGTGGCGGTTATGGGGGTACAAGGCCCAAATCCCCTCTTCCGGCTCCCGGAAGGTATCCAGTACTGTCAGCAGTTCGCCCTTCTCCAAGTCATCGCTAATGTAATAGTCAGGCAATTGCACCAAACCCAATCCTTTCAAGGCGGCATCACGCAATGCATGGCCACTGGCACAACGCAGGGTACCATCAACTTTAACACTGCGTTCTTTACCCGACTCCTGAAAGCGCCAATGATCATAGTTACCCACCAAGCAATTATGGTGACGGAGTTCGGATAGCGAATGGGGGACGCCATACTTTTCCAAGTAAGAAGGTGACGCACAGACATACTGGGTTCGGTTAGCAAGGCGCTTTGCCATCATGGTCGAACTGCTCAGCTTGCCTAGGCGAATGGCCAGGTCATAGCCCCCCTCGACCAAATCTACCGTCTGGTTGGTCAAATTCATTGCCACATCAATTTCTGGGTACTGCTGCATAAAATCAACCACCAGCGGCATGATGTATTGCTCACCATAGGTCACCGGTGCGGTAAGCTTCAGACTGCCCTGCGGGGTATCACGCCGATCACTTATCGCCCGCTCAGCCTCCTCAAGCCCATCCATCAGCCGGCGGCAGTGCTGGTAATAGATGGTCCCCTCTTCGGTCAGCGACACTTTACGGGTTGTCCGGTAGAACAGCTTGGTATTGAGGCGGTTTTCCAGTGCACTGATCTGGCGGCTCACCTGGGCTGTGGAAATACCCAGCTGTTTGGCTGCGGCGGTAAAGCTCTCCGCTTCCGCGACCGCGACAAACTCACTGACCCCTTCCCATAAAAACATACACCACCATTATTACCTGACAGAAAAAGTTATTTGCATTATAGGGTAATTATCATCGTCAAAGAAATAAATATACTAAGCCCATCACAACGAGGAAGCGGAGCCAACAATCTCTGCGCCTTAGTTAAAAATCTCTCCTACTGTTAAAACAACCGTAGGAACAGCAAAGGGCCTTGCCCACCTAATATAAGAGAGAAACTAAATGTCTGAGCAATTTATCAAATCCAAAGCGGCGATTGCATGGGGTCCAAACCAGCCACTATCGGTAGAAGAAGTTGATGTGATGCTGCCGAAAAAAGGCGAAGTACTAGTCCGCATCATCGCAACCGGCGTATGCCACACCGATGCCTTTACCCTGTCTGGTGATGATCCAGAAGGGATCTTCCCGGCGATCCTTGGCCACGAGGGCGGCGGTATTGTCGAGATGGTAGGCGAAGGTGTCACCAGTGTTGAAGTGGGCGACCATGTTATCCCACTTTACACCCCAGAATGTGGCGAGTGTAAATTCTGTAAGTCAGGTAAAACCAACCTGTGCCAGAAGATCCGCGAAACCCAGGGCAAGGGCCTGATGCCAGACGGCACCACCCGTTTCTACAAAGATGGCCAACCAATCTTCCACTATATGGGTTGCTCGACATTCTCTGAGTACACAGTACTGCCAGAAATCTCACTGGCGAAAGTGAATAAAGAAGCACCACTGGAAGAAGTTTGCCTGCTTGGTTGTGGTGTAACGACCGGCATGGGCGCAGTTTTGAAAACCGCCAAAGTACAAAAAGGCGATACCGTTGCTGTATTTGGCTTGGGTGGTATCGGCCTTTCAGCCATCATCGGTGCCACAATGGCCGGTGCTAGCCGCATCATCGGTGTTGATATCAACGAGAGCAAATACGCCCTAGCGAAAGAGCTTGGTGCGACTGATTGCATCAACCCGAACAACTACGACAAGCCTATCCAGGAAGTGATCGTCGAAATGACTGACGGCGGTGTCGACTTCTCGTTCGAGTGTATCGGTAACGTCAACGTGATGCGCTCTGCGCTTGAGTGCTGCCACAAAGGTTGGGGTGAATCCGTAATCATCGGTGTGGCTGGTGCGGGCCAAGAAATCTCTACCCGTCCATTCCAGTTAGTCACTGGCCGTGTATGGCGTGGCTCTGCGTTTGGTGGTGTGAAAGGCCGCTCTGAGCTACCTGAAATTGTAGAACGTTACATGGCGGGTGAATTCAAGCTTGATGATTTCATCACCCACACCATGGGCCTAGATGACATTAACAATGCTTTCGACCTGATGCATGAAGGCAAGAGCATCCGTTCTGTTATCCATTACGACAAGTAAAACGCTTGACTAGGTTCCTACGGGAGCCTAGTAACTTTGGCAACGAAAGAGACGCTAATGACTATCGAAAACGTAAGCTGGAACAAAAGCTTTGGCGGCTGGCACAAGCAATATACCCACCACTCATCGGTATTGAATTGTGATATGCGCTTCGCAATTTTCCTGCCGCCACAAATCGCCCAGGGTGCTAAGGTCCCTGTGCTTTACTGGCTATCGGGCCTTACTTGCACCGATGAAAACTTCATGCAAAAAGCCGGTGCGCAGCGTTTGGCAGCAGAGCTTGGCATCGCCATAGTTGCCCCAGATACCAGCCCTCGCGGTGAAGGTGTGGCCGATGATCCTGAAGGGGCCTATGACTTCGGATTAGGTGCAGGCTTTTATGTCAATGCCACCCAGGCTCCTTGGAACCGCCACTACCAAATGTACGACTATGTGGTGAATGAACTCCCGGCTTTGATTGAGGAACACTTCCCAGTCAATGACAAACGTGCGATCAGCGGCCACTCAATGGGCGGCCACGGCGCCTTGATGATTGCCCTGCGCAATCCGTCTCGCTATAGCTCGGTGTCGGCTTTCAGCCCTATCAGCAACCCGATGAACTGCCCTTGGGGAGAAAAAGCGCTAACCGGTTACCTCGGTGAAGACCGAACCAGCTGGCTACAATACGACACCACAGAGCTTCTCAAACAAAACCAGCAGCCTATTCCTGCCCTCGTTGACCAAGGCGATCAGGACGGCTTCCTTGAAGAGCAGCTCAAACCGGCTACCCTGGCAGAAGCGGCACAAAGTGTTGACTACCCGCTAGAGCTCCGTATGCAAGAAGGCTACGACCACAGCTACTACTTCATCGCCAGTTTCATCGATGACCACCTGCGCTTCCATGCCCAGTACCTGTTGTGATTGAGAGTTTGTAGTACCCCTTAACAAGGTGGTATTTGCCACATATAAAAAACCCCGCAGAAGCGGGGTTTTTGTGTCAATCCGTCGTTGCTTAGAAGCCCAATGGAATGTTGAAGGCAAAGAATGCAACCAGTACCGTGGTCCAGACCGTCAGGAATGCAACCGAGTAAGGCACCATCATCGCAATCACATCACCGAACGACAACTCAGGCTTGTACTTACGCATGAAGGCTAGGATAACGCCTGCATAGCTCATCATCGGTGTGATGATGTTGGTTGAAGAATCTGCTACACGGTAAGCCGCAGTCACAAGATCCGGGGTCATATTCGGGTTTACCTGGTACAGCATAGGAACGAAGATCGGGCCAAGTAGCATCCACTTCGATGTCAGGCCACCTACGAACAGGTTGATAACCGCCGTGGTCAGGATAAAGCCGATGATCAGCAAGATTGGGAACTGCTGCAAGCCCAGTGCACTCAGGAAAGTCGCCCCTAGGTAGGTCACATAAGTACCTAGACCAGAGAAACCAAGTAGCGCCAGGAAGTTGTAACAGAAGAACGTCAATACCAAGATATAGCCCATGGTGTTCATCTGGGTAACCATCGCCTTCACTACATCCTGTAGTGACTTGAATTTACCCGTTGCTACACCAAAGAAGATACCGACAACCGCAAAAACCATTGCAATCAGTAGGATAACATTATCAAGGTAAGGGGTTACCTCACGGCCAGCTTCGTTGGTGTAAGTTGCCAGAGGGCCCATCGCCAGGCCAGCAACCGCCGCCAGGGCCAGTACCAAGCCAATACCTGCAGCACGAAGGCCCTTGTTCTCAGCATCCGTTACCTTGAAGTCATCCAGGTTTAGATCTTCAGGTAGTTGGTAAGACATTTTTTCAAGGCGAGGCGCAACAAAGCGGGTCGTTACCCAAGCACCTAGGCCGGCCAAGATAAAGGTCGATATAAAGATAAAGAAGTAGTGCATCGTCGCCGGGTTGATTGGCTCACCCGCCGCCGTTTCAAAAGGAATACCCTGAGATTCTGCGAAAATACGTGCGTTAGCACCCAAGATCACGTCAACTGGCGTTGCAGGGATAAGGTTAGCACTGAAGCCGGCAGATACACCGGCAAAGCCTGCCGCCATACCAATCAATGGGTTTTTACCTAGACCCGCATAAAGTAGACCAGCAAGAGGGATAAGGATCAGGTAACCAGCATCAGTCGCGATTGAGCTCATGATACCTAGGAAGATAACCAACAGAGGTAGGTAGCGATCGTTAATACGAAGGCCCACTTTCTTGATAACTGCTGATAGGAGACCAGAGTTTTCTGCGATACCCACACCTAGCATCACAATCAGGATCACACCCAGTACACCGCCACCGAATGATAGCCAGTTAGTTAGCAGGGCATTATCAAACATCCAGCGGACGTTCTCGGTTGCCAGCATGTTTTTAATGCTATGGGTAACTGCACCACCGTCGGCACCCATTGTTTCGAACTGAAGGCCACCGATAGCAGCAGTCAGCACCAGACAGAAGGTGAACAGTGACATAAAGATGATCACAGGATCCGGGATTTTTTTACCGGCACGCTCAATGAACGCGATGATGCCTTTCTGCGAAGGCGGGTTTGAAATGGTCTCACTCATAATCGAACTTCCTTACTATACCGATTGAGTTTTTGATGTTGTGTTTTCAAAGGAAAGTAACAAATCATTTCATCTGAGTAAAACCAACGCAGACACTTACTTTCAGATTAAAAAACCAACCAAAAGACATCGAAAAGAATAAAACCCCACACAATAGCAACTAAATAACAATCAAACTCCGTACTATCCAGTTAGTACAGCATTTAAGTTTTGCAAAATTAAATTTCAATTAATGCAATAAAATCAGAATTAACAATCAAACAACATATGATTATTGATATAGACAATACCGCTCTACTTTTTAACAACACAATATCCCAAGAGGACATAACAAATGCTTGCTTTACCAGCATAAAAAAGCCCCGCAATGCGGGGCTTTAAAATTATTGGTAATTCTCAGGCTTACATGCTGTAAGTGTAAGGAGCCTGGATACCTAGTGGGATACCGATTGCCCAGTAGATTAGCAGGAAGATAGTCCAACCAATTAGCATCGCAATCGAGTAAGGCATCATCATAGAAGCCAGGGAACCAATACCTGAGCTCTTCACGTAACGCTGCATGTATACAACAACCAGCGGGAAGAACACCATCATTGGAGAAATGATGTTAGATACTGAGTCACCTACACGGTAAGCCGCCTGAGTCAGCTCAGGAGAGATACCTACAGCCATTAGCATCGGAACCATGATTGGACCGATCAATGCCCACTTCGCAGAAGCAGAGCCCACTAGTAGGTTAACGAAAGCTGTTAGCAGGATCATGCCGACGATAGTCACCTGACCCGGTAGGTTCATTGCCTGTAGGAACTGGGCACCAGATAGCGCAAGCAGTGTACCTAGGTTCGACTGGGTGAAGGCAACCAGGAACTGGGCAATGAAGAACGCCATTACCATGAAGCTACCCATGCTGCTCATTGTCGCAGACATAGACTTAATCACGTCATCGCTTGCCTTGAACGTACCCGCAATGCGGCCATAAACCACACCAGGGATCACGAACAAGATGAAGATAAGCGGTACGATTGACTGCATAACCGGCGCGTCAAAGGCAGTGATTTCACCTGCTGGAGAACGCAGCGGCGAAGTTTCAGGGATCAGTGACACAAACAACACTGCGATACCTGCCATCATAGCCCAGCCAGCGCGAGAGAAAGCTTTACTTTCTAGCTCGGTGAAAGAGCCCATGTCAGGTGCTTCTTCAGCATCTTCATCGATTGGCGTCTGAGATAGGCGCGGTTCGATGATACGGTCAGTAATGTACCAGCCAATGCTCACGATAAGCAGTGAAGACAGGCCAGTGAAGAATAGGTTTGAAAGTGGGTTAACAACATATTCAGGGTCTAGGATATTTGCCGCTTCCTGAGTGAAGCCAGCCAAAAGAGGGTCAATACCTGAAGGGATGAAGTTAGCAGCGAAACCACCCGATACACCCGCGAATGCAGCAGCAATACCTGCTAGAGGATGACGGCCAGCGGCGTGGAAGATGATACCACCTAGTGGGATAACCAGAACGTAACCCGCATCTGCAGCTGTGTGCGATACGATAGCAACCAGGATCAACACAGGTGTGATGAATTTAGCTGGTGTCACATTCAGCATTTTCTTAAGGCCAGTGTTGATGAAGCCAGATGCTTCAGCCACACCCACACCCAGCATTGCCACAAGAACAATACCTAGAGGTGCAAAGCCAGTGAAGTTCTTCACCATAGTCGCAAGGAAGTTTGCGAACGCTTCGCCGGTCAGTAGGTTGTTAACTTCTACTGCTTGGCCTGAAACTGGGTGAATTAAACCAAATTCGAACTGAGAGAAAACTGCAGACAGAACCCATACAAGGATCAGTCCCCAGAAGAAAAGCAAAGCAGGATCTGGGATCTTGTTACCTGTTCGCTCAATAAAGTTAAGAAACTTATTCATCGCACTCGGCGATTCATTAGGTGTCTTATTGACAGCTTGATTGCTCATGGGAACTCCATGGTCATTAGTGATGTTGTAAATTTGCGGCGCTTGGTTGTCGTTGTATCGCCGTCAATCCAATTTTTCTACTACGAAAAATTCTGCGGTGAATTGTAATGAAAAGTTCAAACAAAAACGCACGATACACCATGCATTCAGGAATATTCATAATACCATATTGTAATAAAATATTAATCCAAAACATTTACCTAACAAGCACATTACAAGCCCGCACCCAAAGCACAACAATACTTTCATTTATATAAATTATTTCTTATCCCCCCCTTCCCTGAAGGCCTACAGACAATTAAAAACACCACTGGTATCACCCAAAAGCAAGATAATGCTACTCCCGGTATAAAAAGGCAGCCTCATGACTATTTCAGCACTTTTAAACATTGCTACAACCAAGCAACATACCGCTTCGCATGACTACAGTGTAGCCAAAAAAAAAGAGCACCCATGGGTGCTCCTTTCTATCGCTGGTATCTAAACCTTGCTTGATATTCCTGTGAGGATTATTCCCACTCGATCGTTGCTGGTGGCTTACCAGATACGTCATAAACAACACGGGAGATGCCGTCTACTTCGTTGATGATACGGTTGGAAACTTTACCTAGGAAATCGTATGGCAGGTGTGCCCAATGCGCGGTCATAAAGTCGATAGTCTCTACCGCACGCAGTGATACAACCCAGTCATACTTACGGCCGTCACCCATTACACCTACCGAGCGAACTGGTAGGAAAACAGTGAATGCCTGAGAAACCTTGTGGTACAGGTCGGCTTTGTGCAGCTCTTCGATGAAGATAGCATCGGCGCGACGTAGCAGATCACAGTACTCTTTCTTCACTTCACCCAGTACACGTACACCTAGGCCTGGACCTGGGAACGGGTGGCGGTAAAGCATGTTGTAAGGCAGGCCAAGCTCAAGGCCAATCTTACGTACTTCATCTTTGAACAGCTCTTTTAGCGGCTCAACCAGACCCATTTCCATGTCATCAGGTAGACCACCTACGTTGTGGTGAGACTTGATAACGTGCGCTTTACCCGTCTTAGAAGCCGCAGATTCGATCACATCTGGGTAGATAGTACCCTGTGCCAACCACTTCGCGTTTGATAGCTTCTTCGATTCTTCGTCGAACACATCAACAAATACATGGCCGATAATCTTACGCTTGGCTTCTGGTTCAGCTTCACCAGCAAGGGCATCAAGGAAACGGTCTTCTGCTTTAACATGAACAATCTTCAGGCCGAAGTGGTCACCGAACATTTCCATTACCTGCTCACCTTCGTTGAGGCGAAGTAGGCCGTTGTCGACGAATACACACGTTAGTTTGTCGCCAATCGCACGGTGGATAAGCATGGCAACGACTGATGAGTCAACACCGCCAGATAGGCCAAGGATAACTTCATCGTCACCCACTTGCTCTTTGATACGGGCAACCGCATCGTCGATAATGTTGGCAGACGTCCACAGCTTCTCACAGCCACAGATGTTAAGAACGAAGTTCTCAATAATACGCATACCTTGGCGAGTGTGTGTCACTTCAGGGTGGAACTGCACACCGTAGAAGCGTTTCTCTTCGTTCGCCATTGCCGCGTAAGGACAGGTCTCGGTTTCAGCAACCTTAACGAAGTCAGACGGGATCTCTACCACTTTGTCACCGTGGCTCATCCATACGTCTAGTAGCGCTTTACCGTCGTCGGCAATCGCATCTTCGATATTCTTGAAGAAAGCAGTTGGCTCAACCACTTTCACCTGAGCATAACCAAACTCACGCTCGGTAGAGCCAGCAACTTTACCACCTAGCTGCTCTGCCATAGTCTGCATGCCGTAGCAAACACCAAATACAGGCACACCGGCTTCGAACACATATTGCGGTGCGCGAGGTGAACCTTCTTCAGTCACACTTTCCGGGCCACCGGAAAGGATGATGCCGTTAGGGTTGAAGTCGCGAATATCCGCTTCATTAACGTCCCAGCTCCATAGCTCACAGTAAACACCAATTTCACGGATACGACGTGCAATAAGCTGGGTGTACTGGGAACCAAAGTCCAGGATCAGGATACGCTGGTCATGAATATTTGTGGTCGTGGTCATTCGAGCTGTCTCAAAAAATAATGGAAAGGTGGGGGCATTAAAACGCCCCCGATCTTATACAAGTTTCGCGTTTAGGCAAACGTTTTCGTCAGATGCTAGTGCAGCTGATGAAAATTAACCCAAGCGGTAGTTAGGTGCTTCTTTAGTGATCGTCACGTCGTGTACGTGAGACTCATTCAGGCCAGCACCTGAAATGCGGACAAATTCAGCTTTGGTACGAAGTTCTTCGATTGTCGCCGAGCCCGTTAGGCCCATGCTTGAACGCAGGCCGCCCATTTGCTGGTGTACGATCTCTTTCATGTGGCCTTTGTATGCCACACGGCCTTCGATACCTTCCGGAACCAGCTTGTCAGCAGCGTTGTCTGTCTGGAAGTAACGGTCAGAAGAGCCTTTAGACATAGCGCCCAATGAGCCCATACCACGGTAAGATTTGTAAGCACGGCCTTGGTACAGCTCAACTTCGCCCGGTGCTTCTTCAGTACCTGCAAACATTGAACCTACCATCACACAAGATGCACCTGCAGCGATGGCTTTACACATATCACCAGAGAAGCGGATACCGCCGTCAGCGATAACTGGGATACCGTATTGGTCCGCAACAGCAACAGCGTCAGCAATCGCAGTTACCTGAGGAACACCAACACCGGTAACAATACGGGTTGTACAGATAGAGCCAGGGCCAATACCTACTTTCACAGTACTTACACCAGCTTCGATAAGGGCACGCGCACCTTCAGCTGTAGCCACGTTACCACCTACGATAGGTAGATCAGGGAAAGCTTCACGAGTTTCGCGAATACGTGCTAGCACACCTTCAGAGTGGCCGTGTGAAGAGTCGATAAGCAGTACGTCAACACCAGCTTCAACCAGGGCTGCAACACGCTCTTCGTTACCAGCACCAGCACCAACAGCGGCACCTACGCGAAGACGACCACGCTCATCTTTACAAGCATTAGGCTTACGCTCTGCTTTCTGGAAGTCTTTAGCAGTGATCATACCGCGAAGCTGGAAGTCATCGTTGACTAGCAGTACTTTCTCAACACGGTACTGCTGCATGATAGCTTCAACTTCTTCACGTGATGCACCCTCTTTGGCTGATGCCAATTTGTCTTTTGGCGTCATCACTTCTTCAACCTTAAGCGAAAGGTCAGTAACAAAACGAACATCGCGGCCTGTGATAATACCAACAAGCTCATTGGTATCAGAAACAACAGGGTAACCAGCAAAACCGTTCTCGATAGTCAGACGCTTCACGTCTTCAATCGTATTGTTAGGTTTTACGGTTACAGGCTCAGAAACCACACCGGCTTCGAATTTTTTCACCATGCGAACTTCATTGGCTTGCTGCTCAATAGACATGTTCTTGTGGATGAAACCAATGCCGCCTTCCTGAGCAAGGGCAATTGCCAGGCGACCTTCTGTCACGGTATCCATTGACGCAGACACCATAGGGATGTTCAGCGTAATGTCTTTCGTCAGGCGGGTGCGCAGATCGGCAGTGTTAGGCAGTACGGTTGAATGGGCTGGAACCAGCAGGACATCATCGAAAGTCAAAGCTTCTTGTTTGATTCGTAACATTGCAATATCTCACACCAAGTAAAGGTTTAAAGAAGGATAAAATATTGCGGACGAATTATACGGAGGAAGCAATCGATTGGCTAGACTTTTTTTATTTTTTTTAATTGACAAAAAACTCTTGATGTGTAGTATATATCGGTTAAGTATCCGGTGCTGCGGTCAGCATATTACGACCAAGATCTGTCCATAGATCTGCCTAGGCCCTTTTAACCTCGTCCTAGCCTCTGTCAGCCGCTCACTTTCAGCCTTCCAAAACAGGTATCTTGTCTCGTGACGTTATTTGCTCAACAGAACCAGACCAATGACCGTATCTATACTGTTTCCAGCCTCAATGCCCAAGTCCGTTTGATCCTTGAAAACGAAATGGGTGTCGTGTGGCTGGTCGGTGAACTGTCGAATCTTTCCATGCCCGTTTCCGGCCATTGGTATTTCACCCTCAAGGACTCCCGGGCACAGGTCAAATGTGCCATGTTCAAGGGCAGCAACCGCCGTGTGACCTTCAAACCCGCCAACGGTACCCAGGTGTTGGTCAAAGCTCGCCTGTCACTTTACGAGCCTCGTGGTGACTACCAGTTGATTATCGAGAGTATGCAGCCAGAAGGCGATGGCCGCCTGCAACAGCAGTTCGAGCAGCTAAAAATGAATTTAGCTGCCGAAGGTTTGTTTGCCCAAACCCTCAAGCAACCACTGCCGGAGCAACCACAGCGGGTAGGCATCGTGACCTCGAAGACCGGTGCCGCACTGCACGATATCCTCAATGTCCTGCAGCGCCGTGACCCTAGCTTGCCTGTCGTCATCTACCCGACAATTGTCCAAGGTGAAGGTGCAGCAATTTCAATAGCTCAGGCCATTGGCCGGGCCAATGCCCGCCGTGAGTGTGATGTGCTGATTGTCGGCCGTGGTGGTGGCTCACTGGAAGATCTATGGGCCTTCAATGAAGAGATTGTGGCAAGGACCATTGCCGCCAGCCAGATCCCGATTGTCAGTGCTGTCGGCCACGAAGTAGACGTTACTATTGCGGATTTTGTCGCCGATGTCCGCGCCCCGACGCCTTCGGCTGCCGCAGAGCTAATCAGTCGTGACATGGGCTTCCAAACTCAGAAGATCAGCCAGAAAGTACAACAAATTCAGCATGCTATGCGACATTACCTTTCGGGTAAGCAAGCACAGACAATTAGGCTGCAGCACCGCCTTGATCGCCAGCATCCGCAGGTCCGCCTCAACCAACAGCAGCAGCAGCTGGATGAGTTGGCCGGCAAGCTTGAGCTAGCAATGAAGCAGCGCTTAAGCCGCCACCAGCAGCACATCGACCGCAACAATTACAAACTGTCCTTGAACTCACCAGCCAACATTGTTCAGGCACAGCAGAACCGGCTCGACCGCCTGCAACAAAGGCTGCAAGACGGCATGGACAGGCGTTTGCTCAATGCTAGCCATAAACTGGCTTTGGCAGCAGAAAAGTTGGAAACAGTCAGTCCACTGGCAACCCTAGGGCGCGGTTACTCAATTACCCGCAACACCAAGGGGCAGGTCATCCGCAGTGCAGGGCAGGTCAAGCAAGGTGATAATCTTCGGACAACACTTGCCGACGGAGAAATCCACTCCGTTGTTTCGGGTTCGTCGCCATCCCCAGAATAACTTCAAAGTCAAAAATGCCGCCAAGTGTTATCCACTAGGCGGCATTTTCTTGCCCTGTATCCACAATACGGGACTCAAGCTATGGAAGTCGCTGGCATCCCTACTCAAGCTTTTTCGAAATGGATCCTGACCCGCGATTTAGACTTCAGCTCATTACAAGTGTTGCAGAAATAGCTTGCTGCTCCACAAGCCTGTAGCTTTTCCAGTTCAGCATCGCAATCAGGACAAAATGCCTGCTTGATAAACGTCTGGCTACATTGCTCGCAATGGTATTTCCCATCCTGCCACTCGAGCTCTTGGCTACAGCTTGGGCAAATATTCTGGCTCATAGTCTCTCCCTCAATCTAACTATCCCCATAATAACTTAACCGAGCACCCTGCTCTCTTGATCCAACTCAGTAACAGCAAACGTCGATTGTACCCGTCAGGATTGCGTACCCTGATCGTACTTCAAACTGTTGATCAACGACAAAAGCCACCGTGATCAGCGATCAGCTAGCAAAAGAACATTTATCAATACACATCCCGAAAGCATAAGTTACATGTCCTGTTTTTCAATTTTAAACGATATTTAAACCTGCAACTTCCGGATAAAAGCGACATGATCCAGCAAATAATAAAAACAGAACATAAGGATCAAATAACTGCCACCAGCACATCAAGGACAAGCTTAAATTATTGATATTAAATAACTTTAATACGAATGATGACATTCAGCCCTTTATTGCTAGCCGATCAAGCCGGTTGGCTATGGGTAACCATGACCAGTTCCTGTTCATTGATTAGCTGGAATTCAACCCGCAGCGCCGCATATTCTGCTAGCGAAGTGACGTGGGTACCTCCACAAGGTATTTCTACCACTTCCCCCTCTTGCAAATCACAGCGCCAGTAACGGGAGTCCGTGAGCGCTTCCCCTTCCCTGCGCATGTCCACCGGGAAGCCAGCCTCACACCATGCAGCAAGCTGTTGGTTGATTTGATCGGCTATCGCAGGTAAGGCTGCAATCATATCAGCAGCATTGAGTCCGCGCTTACGCAGGGTTTTGCCGATACGGTAAGTATCTGTACTGCAATCTTCCGTTACCCGGCTTTCTGTTTGGGCATAGCTATGGAAATCGTAATGGCCCAGCTCATCCTTGCGTGAGGCATCTTTACGCCAGAAGTCATGGTGCAAAACCTTATTAAGGGCCAACGATGACAGGTGGCCACCACTGTGTCCCCGGCTCAAGGCAAGCTGGTATTGCTCGTCCACGTTTAGGGTTACCTTGGTACCAACCGAGCTTTCAATACTCTCTGCCAAATGGTGTACTACCACAAAGACCCATCCTGGCTCATCACGCTTGACCGGGATATCAGCCCCAACATAAAGCTGTCCGCTTTCCTGCTCCACGGCACCGACCAGGCAATCAACCACCTCATGCGCTTGGCTCTGTAGAACCAAGGTTCCGCGATCCGCGGGATGATCTGGCCAGATATGGCTTACCGGATGGAAAGGCGTACGGTCGGTAACAACATAACACCCTTGTTCAGGATGGGCGGCAATCAATTGAATGTTAGCTTCGCACTGGTAAATGCGTTCTGGGAAAAGAACCTGGGTCGCGCTGGTCACTATAGGGATATCCTTACTGCTCGGTGGAGAGTCGATAATAACAAAAAACCCGGCCAAGGGGCCGGGTTTGTCTATACGGTTTGACAGGTTAATTAGCTGTCACGGTCACGGTTTTTCAGTGCCGTTGCCAGACGCTTGCGCTGGCGTTCCTGAGAAACGGTCAGCTTCTGCTTCTTAGCTTCGAACGGGTTATCGCTGCTCTGGAACTGGATACGGATTGGCGTACCCATCATTTCCAGCGACTTGCGGTAGTAGTTCATCAGGTAACGCTTGTACGAGCCCGGTAGCTCGTTCACCAAGTTACCGTGGATAACGATAATCGGCGGGTTGTAACCACCTGCGTGCGCATACTTCAGTTTCACACGGCGGCCACGGATCATAGGTGGCTGGTGATCGTCCTGTGCCATCTGCATAATACGCGTCAGCATTGAGGTACTGATACGCTTAGTCGCAGACTGGTAAGCTTCCTGTACGGATTCGTACAAGTGGCCAACACCGGTACCGTGCAGTGCCGAAATGAAGTGGATACGGGCGAAATCTACAAAGCCCAGACGACGGTCCAGTTCAGACTTAACGCGCTCTTTGACTTCGTTATCCAGACCATCCCACTTGTTCACGGCAATCACCAATGAACGACCTGCGTTCAGGGCAAAGCCAAGCAAGCTCAGATCCTGATCAGAGATGTTTTCACGCGCATCGATAACCAATAGCACAACGTTGGCATCTTCTACCGCTTTCAAAGTCTGGATCACCGAGAACTTCTCAACGGCTTCGTGCATGTTCTTACGGCGACGGATACCCGCTGTATCAATCAGCACATACTCTTGGCCTTCGCGCTCCATCGGAATGTAGATAGAGTCACGAGTAGTACCCGGCATATCGTAAACAACCACACGCTCTTCACCGAGGATGCGGTTAGTCAGCGTTGACTTGCCCACATTCGGGCGGCCAATGATAGCCATCTTGATCGGTTGCTCTTGCAGGCGCTTATAGGCCGCTTCTGCATCCGCTTCAGACAGGTTAGCCTTCTCGATATCTTCTACCGATGTCAGATCTTCGATGAAGACTTCATCGCCGTCTTCCTCGGCTTTTGCCTTAAGGTCGTCAGCAAATGGTGCCAGAGCACGCTCCATCAGCGCCGTCACACCTCGGTTCTGTGCTGCAGCGATCTGGTACATACCGTCCATACCCAACTTCCAGAATTCGGCACAAGCGCTATCTGCATCGATACCGTCAATCTTGTTTACCACTAGGAAGGTTGGTTTCTCACGGCTACGCAGGTGCTTAGCAATTGCTTCGTCAGACGACGTCAGACCGGCACGACCATCAACCAGAAACAGAACAACATCGGCTTCTTCGATAGCTGCCAGTGATTGCTCGGCCATTTTGGTTTCGACGCCTTCTTCAGTACCGTCGATACCGCCGGTATCAATCACAATAAATTCATGCTCTTCGAGCTCAGCCTTACCGTATTTACGATCCCTTGTTAGGCCAGGAAAGTCAGCTACCAGCGCATCCCTTGTACGGGTAAGACGGTTGAATAACGTCGATTTACCCACGTTTGGGCGCCCGACAAGGGCAACAACAGGAATCATAAGTACCTCTTACTTTTCATAGTCTTAATGACATATTTTCCATTCATTCTTGCCTCCAGCCAGGCCACTAGCCTGTACCTTCATCCGACAATAATATCGCGAACGGATATAACAACAACGGCCCCTGACTGTGTCCACAGCAGGAGCCGAGAATAATAATGGCGCGTATTATAGCGGCAAATTAAGGCATTTGCATTTTGTTAATACGCCCATCTCGAGTGATCACTAAGTAGCCATCGCTCATCCGGACTGGTGGTACCGCAATACCACTGCCGTCGATTTCCTGCTGGGCAACAAAGTCACCCGTGTATGGATCGATCCAATGCAGGTAACCTTCGCTATCACCAACAACAAGATAGCCGTTGATCACAGCAGGGGCGCTGAGCAAACGGTGTTCCAACTGGCTATTAGACCACAGCTCCGTGCCGCTTCGGGTATCAACCGCAACAACATGGTCTTTATCTGTGATCAAATATAGCTGACTCCCATCAATGGCAAAGTCAGTCGCCGAGGAATAATTACGTTTCCATGCCGCCTGACCAGTACGCAGATCAATCGAGACCAAGCTACCGTTGAAACCAAGGGCGAACAGGCGCTCACCATCGATAACTGGCGAGGCATCGACATCAACCAGACGGTCGATTTCTGTGCCGCCTTTCGGTGAACCGATAGGTTGTTGCCACAGCATCTGGCCGTTGCCCATCAAAGCACCAGCCAAACGGCCATTGGCCTGTCCCCAGAAGACACCACCAGAAATAGAAACTGGCGAGCTGTCACCCCGGAGGGTCAGTGTCGGCAGTTCACTACCAAGCTGCCAACGGCTTTCACCGGTGTTGGCATCTAGCGCCTGCAAAATACCACGGCTAGTATTAACAACAACCAAGCCTTCATCAACCAATGGCTTAGACAGGACTTCGCCTTCTACTGTTTGACGCCAAGCTACTTCACCGGTTTCTTCATCAAGGGCAATCACCTCGGCATTTTCCGAGCCGATAAACACCTTGCCGTAGGAAAGCGAAATTCCACCGGCCAATCTTGCCGGGATATCCCCTTCAAGATCCTGCTGCCAGATTTCCGAACCCGTATCTGGATCCAGCGCTTTGACCAGGCCGTTGCGGTCAGCGACAAATACCTTGCCATAACCTACCGCTGGGGTAAGCTTGGAGAAGAAGTGGCCAACGCCATCCCCTACCTTGCTGCTCCATCCCTGCACTGGGGTAAACGTGTTTTCAACTACCGGCAACGGTGCCATTTGGATAGTGTCTTCCTCGCTGGCACAACCAGCAAGCAGACCTACAGCCAAGGCAACCGAAATAGCTTGCTTCAACACCTTCTGCATACGCTCTACCTTATTGTGCCAAGTCGTCTAGCTTGATCTGCAGGGCAGGAGAAGCACCAAGCTGTTGTGCGCTAACATAAGCTTCACGCGCTGCTTGGGTCTCACCTTTTTGCAGCAGGACGTCACCACGAAGCTCAGCAACTTTCGCCGCCCAGCTTTCAGCAGTAACTTTGTCCAATTCAGCCAACGCCTTGTCAAAGGCATCCTGCTCAGCATAGATACGAGCCAAGCGGGTTTGGGCGATAGGTAGAATCGCTACATCTTGGGTATTGGCAATTGCCCAGTTCAGCTGTTCAGCGGCTGCATCCAAGTCACCATTTTCTACCTGCGCTTTGGCCAGTTGCAATGACGCAAGTACAGAATACTGGCTGCTTTCATGGGCTGCGATAAACGCCTGCACATCAGCAACGGCAGATTCGCTACCACTTTCCAAGCGGTTAACCACCTGGGTGTATGCATCAGATGCCTGCTCCTTGGCTGATTGAACTTCCGACTGGTAATAACGCCAGCCAAACAGACCACCCAAACCAATCACAGTACCGAGAACAACGGCTTTACCGTTTTCTTTCCACCAAGCCTTTATCTGTTCAACTTGTTGTTCTTCTGTGATATTGCCGTCCACTTCCTGTCCTCTCTTAAATCAATTCGGCCAGCTTTGCTGCCACATCGTCTTGCGCCATCGTGGTTTGCTCACCGCCGCGAAGATCTTTAACTACCACTGTATTTTCAGCGATTTCATTTTCGCCCAATACCAGTGCCACTGCCGCGCCGACATTATCAGCACGCTTGAATTGTTTCTTGAAGTTACCACCACCGAAATGGCTCATCACACGCAGGCCAGGTACATCTTCACGTAGCTTCTCAGCCAGTTTCATACCTGCCATCATAGTGCCTTCGCCAGCGGTTACCATGTAGACGTCAACTGGACGACGTACATCAGTCAACTCTAGGGTTTCCATCATAAGCACTAGACGCTCAAGACCCATCGCAAAGCCCACTGCTGGTGTCGCTTTGCCACCAAGTTGCTCAACAAGACCGTCGTAGCGTCCACCGCCACATACCGTACCCTGCGCCCCAAGGCTTTCAGTGATCCACTCAAATACCGTGCGGTTGTAGTAATCCAAACCACGAACAAGACGTTCATTTACTTGGTATTCGATACCTGCCGCGTCCAATAGTTCACACAAACCGGTAAAATGTTGTTTTGACTCTTCACCTAGGTAGTCTGATAGCTTAGGTGCATCGACTAGCACTTCCTGGATAGCAGCATTCTTGGTATCCAATACACGAAGCGGGTTAGTGTGCATACGGCGCTTGCAGTCTTCATCCAAAATGTCGATGTGCTGCTCAAGGAATGCCACCAGTGCCTGGCGGTAGTTAGCACGGTCTTCTAGCGAACCGATAGAGTTCAGCTCAAGGCGAACGTGCTTGTCGATACCCAGTTCACGCCACATACGGGCTGTCATCATGATCAGTTCTGCGTCAACATCCGGACCATTCAGACCGAACACTTCCACACCGAACTGGTGGAACTGACGGTAGCGGCCTTTCTGCGGGCGCTCGTGGCGGAACATTGGGCCGGTGTACCACAGGCGCTGTTCTTGGTTGTATAGCAGGCCATTCTGGATGCCCGCACGTACACAGCCCGCAGTCCCTTCAGGACGCAGAGTCAGGCTGTCACCGTTGCGGTCATCAAATGTGTACATTTCCTTTTCAACAACATCCGTTACTTCACCGATTGCCCGACTAAACAAATGCGTCGATTCAACGATAGGCATACGGACTTCACTGTAACCGTACGCGCTCACTACTTGTTTAATGGTCGATTCCACTTTCTGCCAAAGCGGAGATTGGGTTGGAAGGCAGTCGTTCATGCCTCGAATTGCTTGAATTTGTTTCGCCACGTTTATTCTCGTTAACCGATGGGGAATGGAGTTGAATATATAGGTTATAACGCAAATAGTGAACCGCCCCAACGCGAGTCGGGGCGATTCTTGTCAATTTCGTTATTTTTCTGTCACATCAATGCGGTTTGCTGTGTCCAGCATTGATGCTTTAGCACGAATTTTAGCTTCCAGCTGCTCAATAACATTGTCGTTATCGAAACGCTCTTTCTGGCGCAGGCCATCTTCATAAAACGCACTTTTACGGTTGCCGCCGGCAATACCCAGATGGGAGACTTCTGCCTCACCCGGGCCATTAACCACACAACCAATCACGGAGACATCCATTGGTACTGTGATGTCTTCCAGTCGCTGCTCTAACTCATTCACTGTGCCAATAACGTCGAATTCCTGACGTGAACAAGTTGGGCAGGCAATAAAGTTGATGCCGCGAGAGCGGATGCGCAGTGATTTCAGAATATCAAAGCCCACTTTGATTTCTTCAACAGGATCGGCCGCTAGCGATACTCGCAACGTATCACCGATACCTTCCGACAGCAGCATACCCAAGCCAACAGCTGATTTCACCGCACCGGCACGCGCACCACCGGCTTCGGTGATACCCAAGTGTAGCGGCTGCTGGATCTGCTGAGCCAGTTTGCGGTAAGAGTCTACCGCCAAGAACACATCAGATGCCTTAACACTCACTTTGAATTGGTCGAAGTTCAGGCGGTCCAAAATATCCACATGGCGCATGGCAGATTCTACCAAGGCATCCGGTGTCGGCTCACCGTATTTCTGCTGGATATCTTTCTCAAGAGAACCACCGTTAACACCGATACGGATTGGGATATTCTTGTCACGAGCACAGTCCACTACCGCGCGGATACGATCTTCACGGCCGATATTACCCGGGTTGATACGCAGGCAGTCTACGCCGTATTCCGCCACTTTCAGGGCGATACGGTAGTCGAAATGAATATCCGCCACCAGCGGGATATTCACCTGTTGTTTGATTTGCTTAAACGCCTCGGCCGCATCCATAGTAGGCACAGAAACACGGACGATATCCGCACCGACGTTTTCCAGCGCTTTGATCTGGGCAACAGTCGCAGCCACATCGGTGGTACGGGTGTTAGTCATGGACTGCACCGCAATAGGTGCACCGTCACCGATTGGCACATCACCGACATAGATTCGGGTGGACTGACGGCGTTTAATTGGAGACTCGTTATGCATTACATCTACTCTTTACTGCGGCAGTTTCAATCGCGCCACTTTACCTGCAGGGTACCTGCTCAAATCAACAGGTTCACCTTTGTAGCTCATGGTTACAACGCTCGGTGCACCCAGCACCACGCGGAATGGTTCGTTGCCATCCAGTTTAAGGACATCACCGGCTTTCTTGATACCAGTATCCAAACGGCGGCCATTAGCATCACGGATATCGATCCAGCAATCACCGGTAAAGCTCAACTCAAGATCTGAGCTTGCGACTGCGGTTTCGTCTTCCGATACCACATCACTCAACTGCTCTGCCGCCAAGCTATCCGCACTGTCGACATCGGTATCTGCCAGTTCTTGCGGTTCGGTGAAACTGTCTTCAAAGCTTGCCTGCGGCTCGGGCTCAATTTCTGGCAACTGGACCGGTTCGGCTTCAACCGTAGTCAAAACACTCGCGGTTTCCTCGGCATCCGACTCAGACACTGTCGTCAAAACCGAAGTGCTTGAACCATTACCAGCATTGGCAATTGACTCATCCAGCGCCTGGACTTCAGCCGGAGCGGCAGTGAATTCCGCTTCTGGGGTCATCTGCAAGCTTTGCCACCACCAAATACCAGTGAGGCCAATAAACAGTGCGCCCAGCACCCAAGTCAAACGCATGATTCGATTATCGTGCGCTTCACGCTTGGTACGACGCGAAAAGCTCTGCATTTCCTGCTCTTGAGGTTGAGCATGGCCTTGCTGATCCAGCTTCGCCAGAACCTCGGCTTCATCTAAACCGACAAATTTGGCATAGGAACGCACATAACCACGGGTAAACGTGGCGAGCTGCGCTTCTTCGAATTGGTTGTTTTCGATATCACTGACCACCGAGAGGCGGAGCCTCAATCGGCTTGCAACATCCTTCTGTGAATAGCCTAGCTTCTCTCGAGCCTGACGCAGCATATCCCCTGGAAGAATGATTTCTTCTGTTGATCGTTCTTCGTTCTGTTCAGTATTCATTGGCTAGATAGTTTTGATATTGCAGAGAGTCCGGGTATTGGGCTTTGAGAATGCCAGCATATTTATCCGCTTGGCTATCATAGCCAGCTTGCTGTTCAAGCTGGATCAACAGCCATAGGCTGTCGGCCTTGTACCCGTATCTCTTGTTAAATTTAAACAGCCTGACGCGAGCTTCCTTGAAGTTCTGCGCCTCAATATCCAACTTCGACAGCTGCAGCATAGACTTGGCTCGGTATGGGTCATAAGCCAAAGCTTTATCAAAATAACCCCGAGCCTGAGGTTGGTTACCCTGCTCTAGGCTACACAACGCCGCATTTTCATAACTGGTCGAAGTCAGGTAATAATATGGTTGCTTGATGGCGCTCTCAAACTGGTCGATCGCCTCATCATAGCGTCCCTGACTACACAAGAATACACCATAGTTGTTTCTTACATCGCCATTTTTTGGTGAATATTTCAGAGCTTGGCGGTAAATTTTTTCCGCTGACTCTGGCTCATCCACCCGCTGGTAGTAATAGGCCATGGCATTTTGCGCCCGGTAATACTGCGGGGCATACTGCAGGGCAAGTTCGAAATTATCCCGTGCCCGCTGCCATTGTCCTTGTTCCAAATATCCCAGCCCAAGGGTCACTCTGGCTTCTGCTGCCTCTTCCTTGTTAATGCTCTGTGGGGTATTTCCAGACTCATCGACGGTAACACAACCGGCCAATAAACTACACAATAATAGGCACTTCTTCCATCGAACCATCCCAATCCCGCCTTAATATCCATATCAAAGTGCAACTGGGGCAGGCTCGTCACCCACCCCAGCAAGGTAACCGTCTATTAGACTGATTTTACCGGGATTTGTTCACCGTTTTGAGCCTTAGCTTGGGTGCGTTTCGTGCGGTCAATCACATCGCCTACCAATTGTCCACATGCCGCGTCGATATCATCGCCACGGGTCTTACGTACCGTCACCGTAAAATCATACTCCATCAGGGTCTTCATGAAGCGATCAATACGCGAGTTGCTCGGCTTTTTGTACGGCGAACCTGGGTAAGGGTTGAATGGGATCAGGTTTACTTTCGCAGGGGTATCTTTCAACGTTTCTGCCAATTGACGCGCATGTTCCATGCCATCATTAACATGATCAAGCAGGATATATTCCACTGTAACCCGGCCACGGTTAGCATTCGACGATGCAATGTAGCGACGTACCGAAGCAAGGAAATCGTCGATGTTCCAGCGGTCATTGATTGGCATGATTTCAGAGCGAAGCTCATCGGTCGGCGCGTGGAGAGAAATCGCCAGGGCGACATCTATATTGCCCGTCATCTGATCAAGGCCTGATACAACACCCGACGTTGAAACTGTTACACGACGCTTGGACAAGCCGAAACCTAGATCATCTAGCATGATTTCAAGAGCTGGGATCAGGTTCTTCATGTTAAGCAAAGGCTCACCCATACCCATCATTACCACGTTGGTAATTGGGCGACGGCCCGTTTCTTTCTCTACACCGATCTCTTTGGCTGCACGCCAAACCTGACCAATGATTTCCGACACGCGCAGGTTACGGTTGAAGCCTTGCTGGGCCGTTGAGCAGAATTTACATTCCAACGCACAACCCACCTGAGACGATACACACAGCGTCGCGCGGTCATCTTCTGGGATATAGACCGTTTCTACATCCTGATCGCCAACCTTCATGGCCCACTTGATAGTACCATCACTAGAGTGTTGCGCTTCCGATACATATGGCGCACGGATTTCAGCAACTTGCTTTAGCTTTTCACGCAATTTCTTGTTGATGTTCGTCATCTGATCGAAATCATCACAACCGAAATGATAAATCCACTTCATAATCTGATCCGCACGGAAGGCTTTTTCGCCCAATTCCTCGGCAAAATACTTTCGCAGCCCCTTGCGATCAAAATCCAGCAGATTCGTTTTAACAGTTGTCATCGGTTGTTGCCTCTTTAAATTACGTGACGTTATCTGTGCCTTGGGCATACCCATTCGCGGTATACGACAGGACCTTTGAATACCAAACCCACAGCAAGTGGCTTTTTCCACCAGCCTGTTTATCAGTTTGGTTTTATAGCCAAGTAACTGCAAGGCGCTAAATTCAGCGAGGAAGACCTGAAGTCACTTGGCTATAAGGCGCGAAATTGTACAGGCTTTGACGGTGAGATTCCACTTGTTAACCAGCGTGGTTACGACTGTCAGGCAAATAAAAACGGGAAGCGTATAGCTTCCCGTTTCATTTTGACTGATTGAATGACTAGGCTGACTTAGCCGCGAGGGCAAATCTCATCATCAGCAAAGAAATAGGCGATTTCACGTGCGGCAGAGACCGGGCTGTCAGCACCATGTACTGAGTTATGGCGCAGGCTCAGGGCATAGTCAGCACGCAACGTACCGCAAGCGGCTTCTTCCGGGTTGGTCTTACCCATTAGCTCGCGGTAACGTACCACGGCATTTTCACCTTCCAGTACCTGCACCATTACAGGACCAGACGTCATAAACGCCACTAGATCATCAAAGAATGGCTTGCCCTCATGCTCGGCATAGAAGCCTTTGGCTTTATCGGCATCCATGTGGATCATCTTGGCGGCCACCACGCGAAGGCCTGCTTTTTCGATCCGGTTGTAGATAGCACCAATCAAATTACGTTTAACGGCATCTGGCTTTACGATTGAGAATGTTCTTTCAATTGTCATTATTATATTTCCCCTCAGGCTTAAATCTTCTAAAGCAGCATCGCTGCTATGTTGGCCACACCTACCCCGGTTGCACCTGCCGCCCAGCGGGCATCGGCACTGTCACGGAAGCAAGCCGCCAAATCAAAATGGACCCAGCCGCAGTTGTCGGTATCAACAAAACGCGACAGGAAAGCGGCAGCATTAGATGCGCCGCCCATACCGCCACCTTTTTGCACTCGGCTGTTGGCGGTATCTGCGTAGTATGACGGGCAGTTCGACTGGTGCCAGGTTTCCAGCGGCAACGGCCATGCAGGCTCGTTAACCAAATCAGACAGTTGCTGTGCCTTGAACACCAACTCCTTGTCTAGCCCAAACAACGCATTGTAGTCAGTACCCACTGCCATCATCGCAGCGCCGGTCAGTGTCGCGGCATCAATAATGAGTGGCGCTTTGGTTTCACTGGCCGCAATCAAACCATCAGCCAATACCAAACGCCCTTCGGCATCGGTATTAACGATTTCTACCGTCTGACCATTCTTGTACGTTAACACATCACCAAGCTTATAGGCGTTTCCGGCAATCAGGTTTTCGGCACAACACAGGATCAACTTCACACGTTGGCGCAAACCTTGCTCGATAGCATACCCCAAGGCAGCCGTTACAGTGGCCGCACCACCCATATCGCACTTCATAGTAACCATACCGGCACTCGGTTTGATACTGTAACCACCTGAGTCGAAAGTGATCCCTTTACCGACCAAACAAGCAGAAACCGGAGCATTGGCATCCCCCGTCGGATTGAAGTCTACGGTCAGCATAACAGGTGGCCGGCTGCTAGCACGACCAACACTGTGGGTCCCTATCCAGCCTTGCTCAGCCAAAGCATCACCCACCACTACCTCATGGGAGAGGGCGTCGCCGGCAATGGCAGACAAGAAAGATACGGCTTCATCCGCAAGCTTTTCTGGATACATATCTTCCGGTGTGGCATTGACCACTTTACGCACCCAGTCAGCACTGCGGCGGCGGGCATTGAGCAGTTCAAGTTCGTCCTCGTCAATCGAGGCCCAACGCAATACCACTTCGGCTTTTGGCGTGGCAAAACCGCAATAGAACGCCCATTGGCGCTCATAGCTCCAGCCTTCACCTTCCAGGCTAGCTGCGGTGATCCCCTGTGACTGCAACTGACGGGCAGCCTGTTGGATACGGCGCAATGGGAAATCACCGGTAAAATGAATAACCGCGCCGTCAGCTTCATACGCCACCAGCGCTTTGTCACCCCATACACCTTCGTATTGGGCTGACGATAATGAAATTTTTAACATACTTTCTTCCTGAAAAAAGCTGCCGCCCTTAGGCGGCAGCAATAAGTCTTTTTAGTTTTAGTCTTGTTCGTGGTCACACAGGATGTTGGCTAGTGTACGTACCCCCATACCTGTCGCACCTGCAGCCCATTTGTCGTTTGCAGACTTACGGTAAGTACCGCTGGCATCGATGTGCATCCAGCCGTTCTGGTAATCTTCAACAAAGTAAGACAGGAATGCGGCAGCCGTACTTGCACCTGGCATGAAGTCACCCTGGGAGATATTGCTCAGGTCTGCAAAGTTAGAAGGCATCATTGCACGGTGGTGATCAGCCAGAGGAAGCGGCCACAAACCTTCGTTCTCATCACTTGCTGCCATCAGGGCTTTCTGTGCCAGACCGTGGTCAAAACTAAACAGCGCGTGGTAATCGTTGCCCAGCGCATTCTTCGCCGCGCCGGTTAGGGTCGCACAGTCGATGATCAGCTCTGGGTTCTGGCTGCTTGCATAGATAAGGCCATCAGCCAATACCAAACGGCCCTCAGCATCGGTGTTGAGCACCTCAACTGTTTTGCCGTTCTTGTAGGTAATGATATCGCCAAGCTTGAAGGCACGGCCAGATACCATGTTCTCAGCACAGCATAGGATCAACTTGATACGTTTGTTGGTACCACGGGCGATAGCCAGTGCCAGTGCGCCTGTTGCCAACGCAGAGCCACCCATATCCGCTTTCATCGCCGTCATACCCGCCGATGGTTTCATGCTGTAGCCACCAGAATCGAAGGTGATCCCTTTACCGACCAAGCAAGTATGGACCGGCGCTTCGGAGTTGCCCGTTGGGTTATAGTCAAGGCGTAGCATTGCAGGCGAACGCTCTGAGCCACGGCCAACAGTATGGATACCGTTCCAGCCTTCATCCAACAGATCGTTACCCTTGATGATTTTGTAAGTAACATGTTCCGGGGCAAGCGACTTGATAAATTCGCCCGCACGAGAAGCCAACTGCGATGGACGCACCACTTCTGCCGACTGGTTGATGATCTCTCGTACCCAGTTGGTTGCCATCAGGCGTGCCTGAAGTTCAGCTTCATCTGCCTCTGACAGGCCGCTCCAGCTAACTTCGTTACCCGGCTTAGCATTACGGTGGCCCTGGACAAATGCCCAAATACACTCGAGATCCCAACCTTCACCAGCCAGTTCGACCTTCTTGATACCTTGTGAATCCAGCTTGCGGCCCGCACGCTGCAAAGAAGGCAGCACATTTTCTTCTGTCAGGTGTACTAGCGCACCGTCAGCTTCAAAGGTTACCAGGGCGTTCTTGCCCCATTGTTCACCCGCTGCTTCCGCAGACAATAGCACACTCATTTTGGCAGACATGAATTACTCCTTGGATTGATGTTACCCCGCAGCTATGGCGCGGTAACGAGATGAGATAGGGCGTGCCTAACGCCTGAATACATTATCTTGCATGCATCTGGATAACAAATGAATGACAATGATGTTACCCGCTATAACAGTTGTTATTGGGGTTCATTTTAGCATTACAAGGGGTTTCACAGCGATTTCAGCACGTTCCGAGCTGCTCTCCCGCTAAGGGGAGGACAATATAGTTGAAAATATGGCCTATCAGCCAGTTTTCAGAATTTATCTTACTCTGCCTTGGTTGCAGCCAAGAAACAAGCTGTTTACAACGAGACTAAGAGCAAGATCATAAGGAGGTGGGTCTACAAGAAGGGAAATAAACAACCCAAATGATCAGTCTGCTTCTTCAATCCAGTACATTTGCACCGCTTCCAATACCCGCTCGCTACAATGTTTCGGGTCATCGTCAAAGTCATCCAACGCCAAAATCCACTCTCTTAGGTCGGTAAAGCGGATCTTCTCCGGATCAACATCCGGATGCAGTTCGGACAGCTCGATAGCCAGGTCCCGTGAATCAATCCATTTCAAGCCCATCATTCTCTCCTCTTCGAATTAGCCTCTAGCCTCTAGCCTCTAGCCTCTAGCCTCTAGCCTCTAGCCTCTAGCCTCTAGCCTCTAGCCTCTAGCCTTTTTAGTTTAGCCAACGTAGCACTACAAACAACGATCTTTCGGGCATAAAAAAAGCCCTGAGGGTATAACCATCAGGGCTTCAATAAGTATCGGGTTTTAGTGGTTTTCCGACGCCAAGTTCAGGGTGTACTTGGGAATCTCAACAACAAGATCTTCGTCGGCAACCTTGGCCTGGCAACCCAAACGTGATTCAGGCTCCAATCCCCATGCCTTATCCAGCATGTCATCTTCCAGCTCATCACTTTCTTCAAGTGAATCAAAGCCTTCACGAACGATACAGTGGCAGGTAGTACATGCACAGGATTTTTCACACGCATGCTCAATGCCAATACCGTTACGCAGAGCCACGTCAAGGATTGTCTCGCCTTCCTGCGCTTCTAACACTGCGCCTTCCGGGCATAGCTCATCATGGGGTAATACAACAATTTTAGGCATGCCTAAACCTCATCAATCGACTGACCAGCCAGGGCACGGCGGATAGACTGATCCATCCGGCGAGATGCAAATTCCTGACTTGCCTTATCTGTTTTCTTAATTCCAGCTTCAATCGCGTGCGGATCAGTACCCTGACGCAATTGAACCAGTTCCATCATTACGGCTTCCAGCTCGTCGCGCTCTTCTTTGCTCAGTAGGGTTTCACCGTCCTGAGCCAGCGCTGCAATCAACCCTTCCAGTACACGGTCCGCTTCCACTTGTTGCTCGGCAAGGGCGCGGGCGTCTTTATCGTCCTGGGCAAAGGTCATTGAATCGCGGATCATCGTCGCGATTTCATCATCAGTCAGGCCGTAAGACGGCTTGACCTGAATAGAAGACTGTACGCCACTGCTCTTCTCCATCGCGGTCACCGATAGCAAACCATCGGCGTCTACTTGGTAGGTCACGCGAATATGCGCAGCACCTGCAGCCATCGCAGGAATACCACGCAATGTGAAGCGTGCCAGTGAACGGCAGTCACTGACCATTTCACGCTCGCCCTGTACCACATGCACTGACATTGCAGTCTGGCCATCTTTAAACGTGGTGAATTCTTGGGCACGCGCGACAGGAATAGTCGTGTTGCGCGGGATGATTTTCTCGATCATGCCGCCCATGGTCTCAATACCTAGCGACAGTGGGATCACATCCAGCAGCAACATGTCTGCATCCGGCTTGTTACCCGCTAGGATATCAGCCTGGATAGCGGCACCAATCGCCACCACCTGATCAGGGTCGATAGAAGTCAGCGGCTCTTTGCCGAAGTAGTTACCCACCATTTCACGAACCAAAGGAACGCGGGTCGAACCACCCACCATAACGGTTTCAATAACTTCCTCTGCGCTGACGTCAGCATCTTTCAATGCACGGCGGCAAGCCATCAAGGTCTTTTTCACCAAAGGTTGGATCAAGGCATCGAACTGCTCACGGGTGACTGTGCCCTGCCAGCCAAGTACATCTACCGGCACTTCGTCGGTATCAGACAAGGCTTCTTTCGCTGCCTGCGCCGCATCTTGTAATTTACGCTGGGCAATCGCATCACGCTCAGTGATACCGGCTTGCTCGGCAATCCAATCAGCGAGCAGGTGGTCAAAGTCATCACCACCCAGGGCGGAATCGCCACCGGTTGCCATCACTTCAAACACACCTTTCGACAAGCGAAGGATAGAAATATCGAATGTACCACCGCCCAAGTCGTAGACAGCAATCACGCCTTCCTGACCTGAATCCAAGCCATAAGCAATCGCTGCAGCTGTCGGCTCATTGAGCAGGCGTAGTACATTGAGGTTTGCCAATTTAGCCGCATCTTTGGTACCCGCACGCTGGGCATCATCAAAGTAGGCAGGGACAGTGATCACCACACCTTCTAGTTCACCGCCCAGAGTATCTTGTGCACGCTGGTTAAGTGTCTTGAGGATTTCAGCCGACACCTGAATCGGGTTAACTTCACCACCACGGGTGATCAGTTGGGGCAAACCGTTATCCGTTGCACTGAACTGATATGGCATCTGCGGGTAGCGTGCTTGGATATCCGCCAGAGAGCGGCCCATCATACGCTTAACAGAAATAATGCTATTGGCCGGATCCTGCTGGGCGATATCGCGGGCATCGTGGCCAACAACCACTTCGCTTTCGCTGTAATGAACCGCCGATGGCAAAATCGCACGACCTTGCTCATCTTTCAGTGTTTCCGGAACGCCGCTGCGTACTGCAGCCACGAGAGAATTTGTAGTGCCCAGATCAATACCCACCGCCAACTTATGTTGGTGCGGCGCAGCGCTTTGACCGGGTTCAGCAATCTGTAACAGTGCCATTTTCGTTCCTGTGGTGTTTATACCGGGCTTGGACAAAATCAATCAAGCAGGCTATCTTCCAAGCGCTCGACTTCTTCACGCAGCTTAACAATAAATTTCAGCTTGCGCACGGCGTCTGCCGCCACTTCCCAGTTTTCATCAACAAGTAATTGCTCAAGTTCAACCAACTGTGACTTGTACAGGGTTGAGGCGTGCTGTTCAAAATCAAACAACGCGCTTTGTGGATCGCTCGACTCAGGGATCTCTTCCAGCTCTTCACGCAGCTCCATCTGTTGCATCAAGAAGGCAGGATCCTGCAACGTCTTCTGCTCACCCCGAATATCTACGCCGTTAACCGACAACATGTACTCTGCACGGGAGATAGGATTTTTCAACGTCTGGAAGGCATCGTTGATTTGCGCAGCTTTCTGTACCGCCATCAGACGATCGCGTTCTGATGCCGTAGCAAAATTATCCGGGTGGAAGTGACGCTGCAGTTCGCGGAACTGTGTTGCAAGAAGGCTACCGTCCAGCTGAAACTGAAAAGGTAGCCCAAAGAGTTCGAAATGATTCATAGCGCGTGAGTTTCTGTAAAAACTGAGTCTGAAAATAATTGAACCTGATTCTCCCTTAAGAAAAGGCAGCAATCAGGTTCAATTGGCTCAGCGATTATACGTTGAAGCTTTCACCACAGCCGCATTCGCTGGACACGTTAGGGTTGTTGAACTGGAAACCTTCGTTGAGACCTTCTTTGGCAAAGTCCAACTCGGTACCATCCAGATATACCATGCTCTTGGCATCGATGATGATTTTCACACCTTTTTCTTCAAAGATCTGATCGCCTTCATCTAGCTGGTCAACAAATTCCAGTACATAGGCCATTCCTGAACAACCTGAAGTCCGGACACCCAACCGTAGGCCGATGCCTTTTCCTCGGTTTTCTAGGAAAGTAGCTACGCGACTTGCTGCCGCTTCAGTAATCGTTATGGCCATACAACAACCCTTTGAGAATTAATCTTCGTGTTTCTTCTTGTAATCGCTTACTGCTGCTTTGATTGCGTCTTCCGCAAGGATTGAGCAGTGAACTTTTACAGGTGGAAGCTCAAGTTCTTCAGCAATCGCTGAGTTCTTGATGCTAGCAGCTTCGTCTAGCGTCTTACCTTTTACCCACTCAGTGATCAGTGAGCTTGAAGCAATCGCAGAACCACAGCCATACGTTTTGAACTTGGCATCTTCAATGATACCTTCTTCAGTCACTTTGATCTGAAGTTTCATTACGTCGCCACAGGCAGGTGCACCCACCATGCCGCTACCTACATTTTTGTCGCTTTTATCAAATGAGCCTACGTTACGCGGGTTCTCATAATGATCGATAACTTTTTCACTATATGCCATGACAGTTTCCTCGAATACGTGATGACCGCAAGATTAGTGGTGTGCCCACTCGACCGTGTTTAGGTCAATACCTTCTTTATACATATCCCAAAGCGGAGACATGTCACGTAGTTTCTCTACCGCACCGCGGATCTGTGAAACTGCGTAGTCTACTTCTTCTTCCGTCGTGAAGCGACCGAAAGAGAAACGAATTGAGCTGTGTGCCAGTTCATCGTCCAAACCAAGGGCGCGAAGAACGTAAGACGGCTCAAGGCTGGCAGATGTACATGCCGAGCCAGATGATACTGCAAGGTCTTTCAGTGCCATCAGTAGTGATTCACCTTCGACGAAGGCAAAACTAATGTTCAAGTTGTGCGGTACGCGCTGCTCCAGATCACCGTTGATGGTCATCGCTTCGATACCTTCAAGGCCTTTCAGCATACGCTCGCGCAGGGCAAGGGCGTGCTGGTAGTCTTTGTCCATCTCTTGTTTGGCGATACGGAACGCTTCACCCATACCCACGATTTGGTGGGTAGCCAGAGTACCAGAGCGGAAACCACGCTCATGACCGCCACCGTGCATCTGTGCTTCAAGGCGGATACGCGGTTTACGACGTACGTAAAGGGCACCAATACCTTTAGGGCCATAAGCTTTGTGGGCAGACAGGGAGATCAGGTCGATCTTCATGTTCTGCACATCGATCACTTGCTTACCAGCAGACTGGGCTGCATCGACATGGAAGATAACTTTCTTCTCTCGGCATAGCTCACCGATAGCTGCAATGTCCTGAACAACACCGATTTCGTTGTTCACGTGCATGATTGACACTAGCACCGTGTCTTCACGCATCGCGTCACGCAGTTTCGCCATGTCGATAATGCCATTTGCTTCAGGCTCTAGGTAAGTTACCTCGTAGCCTTCACGCTCTAGCTGGCGGCATGGGTCAAGCACAGCTTTGTGTTCTGTTTTACAGGTGATCACGTGCTTGCCCTTCTTACCGTAGAAGTGGGCTGCACCTTTGATAGCCAGGTTGTCTGACTCAGTTGCACCTGAAGTAAATACGATTTCGCGCGGGTCTGCATTTAGCAGCTCAGCAATCTGCTCACGAGCGGTATCGACCGCTTCTTCAGCCTGCCAACCAAAGCGGTGAGAACGAGAAGCCGGGTTACCGAAGTTTCCATCCATGGTCATGCATTGCACCATTTTTTCTGCAACGCGAGGATCTACTGGGCAAGTAGCGGAATAATCAAAATATATTGGCAGTTTCATCTTCATCTCCGAAAACACGGACGTCTGGTCTCTAGGAGCGAACATCGACACCGATTGAGGTGTTGTCGTGTGTATTTTTATGTCCAAATGACGACTTAGTTAGAATCTGGTCCTGACGACCGGAAATTTCTTGTACGTCATTGTCTTGCATCAACTCACCAAGAGTGATGTTGTTCAAAAAGCCGCTGATACGGGAGCTCAAGTCACGCCATAGCGTGTGTGTCAGGCAACGCACGCCACCTTGACAGTCTCCTTTACCGTGACACTTAGTCGCATCTACGGATTCATCGACGGCAGCGATCACCATACCGACAGCAATGTCGTTGGCATCTTCGCCGAGGCGATATCCCCCACCCGGTCCACGAACACTGGCTACCAAACCAGCCTTGCGCAGGCGAGAGAACAACTGTTCTAGATAGGATAATGAGATCCCCTGACGTTCTGAAATATCAGCCAGAGGAACCGGACCATCCTGAGAGTGCAAAGCCACGTCTAACATGGCCGTGACTGCGTATCTTCCTTTTGATGTCAATCTCATAACACACCGCTACCCACGTTTGTTTATGGAGCGAGTGTCGCATACCTGACTAAAACGGTCAAGTATTTACCTGAGTAATTTACTCAGGCTTTTAACCATTCAGAGTTTGTGTCTATTTCTCTGGGCGAGAGAGTGACTTTTCTATAGAAGAAAGGATACCACGCAAGATATTCAGCTCCTGTGATTCCGGTCTTGCCCGGGAAAACAGGCGACGCATCTTGGTCATCACCATTGATGGCTTGTCTTTACTGATAAAGTTGGTCTTGGTCGCAACATTTTCAAGGTGCTGGTAGAACATTTCCAGCTCCTTCATCCGAGGATATTCCTCAACCTTCTGTTGCGATTGGAATTTTTCCGATTCCAAAAAAGCCATGCGGATTTCATAGCTTACCGTTTGTACCGCCATCGCCAAATTCAACGAGCTATATTCAGGGTTAGCCGGAATATATACGTGGCAGTGGCAACGCTGTAATTCTTCATTGGTCAGACCGGTGCGTTCGCGGCCGAACAGAATAGCGACATTATGGGTAGGTGCTTCGGCAATGGTTTTGATCCCACACTCACGGGGATCCAACTGCGGCCACTCCAGCGTACGGGAGCGGGCACTTGAGCCAACCACCAAGCCACAATCAGCAATTGCCTCATCAAGGCTAGATACGATTTTTGCTTGCTCAACGATATCAGAAGCACCCGCCGCCAGTGCGTGGGTTGTTTCATCTATTTCACAGGCAGGATCAACCAGAACCAGGTTGGTTAGCCCCATCACTTTCATCGCGCGGGCAGCTGAACCGATATTGCCGGGATGTGAGGTGCCTACGAGAACGACACTGACTTTATCTAACATAGGAGGTGCTACTTTCAACTCTATCAATCGAACCGACAGATTTTAACACAGGCATTTTAAAAATGGTGAAAACATGTAAAAACTTTATACCAATAACGATTTGCCCCTCACTAACTGAGCAAAACCCAGTCGCCATAACATACTTCAGGGCTACGAATAAAAAATAACCACTTCCCTTTTGCCCTAGCTCTGATATACTCGCCGCCGCTTTTTAGTTCTTTAACATCCGTTGGGAAGATCCTATGCATCCTATGCTGAATATTGCCATTCGTGCTGCACGAAAGGCTGGTGACCATGTCATTAAATCTCTAGAAAAATCACAAGCTATTGAAGTAGCCAACAAAGGCAATGATGTTGTTACTAACATCGATAACGAAGCAGAAGCTATCATTATCGACACTATCCGTAAGTCATACCCTGAACACTGCATCATTGCAGCTGAAAGCGGTACGATTGAAGGCAAGGACAAAGAATGCCAGTGGATCATTGACCCAGTGGATGGCACCAAGAACTTCGTTCGTGGTTACCCTCACTACGCAATCTCTGTTGCACTACGTATGCGCGGCCGCACTGAAGTGGCAGCGGTTTACGACCCAGCACGCAACGAGCTATTCACAGCAACTCGTGGCGCAGGTGCGCAGCTAAACAGCCAGCGTATCCGTTCATCTCAGCCTCGCGACCTAACTGGTACGACTCTGGCTACTGGCCTACCGTTTGCTGCCAAGCAGCACTCTGAGAGCTTCATGAAAATCCAGAGCGCTCTATTCGTAGAGTGTGACGATATGCGCATGTCTGGCTGTGCTGCCCTAGACCTATGTTACCTAGCGGCTGGCCGTGTTGACGGTGTATTCCGCCTAGGTCTTAAGCCATGGGAAATTGCTGCTGGTGAGCTAATCGCTCGCGAAGCTGGTGCTATCTGTGCTGACTTCACTGGCAACACTAACCACCTTGTGACTGGCAACATCGTTGCTGGTAACGCACGCGTAGTTAAGCCTCTGCTAAGCAAAATCCGTGAACACGGTAGCGACGCACTAGCGAAGTAATTCTCGCTAAAGAAAAATATCAAACGCCCCGGTGATGAAAATCACCGGGGCGTTTTTTTATTCCGGCGATAGGCGATAGGCGATAGGCGATAGGCGATAGGCGATAGGCGATAGGCGATAGGCGATAGGCGATAGGCGATAGGCGATAGGCGATAGGCGATAG